>CADCDW010000089.1 GCA_902800325.1 uncultured Lachnospiraceae bacterium | reverse complement strand
ATATTACGTCGTTTAAAAAGACCTTTGATGTATAGAAGATAAAAATATATAAAAAGATTGAAAAATAACGAAAAAGGACTATAAAAATAATCGTTAAAATGTTATTATAAAAAGGATATTTCTATGGGTTTTTATTTCTCGGATTTTGAGAAATGAGCGTGCATAAACTATAATAAACTATATAATGTGGAGGTGCCTTTTATGAATGTATTTACTACAGACAAGATTCGTAACGTTGTCCTTTTGGGACATGGAGGATGCGGTAAAACTTCACTTGTTGAAGCTATTGCATACCTATCCGGTATGACTAAACGTATGGGAACCATAGATAATGGCAATACGATTAGTGATTACGACAAAGAAGAGATTAAGCGTAAAAATTCTCTTAAGACTTCAGTTGTACCGATTGAGTGGGAAGGCTACAAGGTTAATATCCTCGATACACCGGGTTTCTTTGACTTCGTGGGGGAAGCAGAGGAAGCCATTTCTGTTGCGGATGCTGCGATAATCGTTATATCCGGTAAAGCAGGAATTGAAGCAGGAACAAAACGCGCGTGGGAGATGTGTGAGAAGAGAAAGCTTCCAAGAATGTTTTTTGTTACCGATATGGATATCGATAAAGCAAGTTTTAGAAAAGTAGTTCAGGAACTTCAGGATATGTATGGAAAAAAGATAGCACCTTTCCACCTGCCTATCCGTGAAAATGAGCAGTTTGTAGGATATGTAAATGTTATTCAGCAGAAGGCAAAAAGATGGAACAATCATGGTACAGTAGATAAGTTTGAAGTACCGGATTATTCTTATGAAAACTTAAATATATGCCGTGACGCCTTGCTTGAGGCAGTTGCGGAAACCAGTGAAGAGTATTTAGAGAGATATTTTGAAGGTGACACTTTCTCTGATGATGAGATTCGTCAGGCTCTTCGCGTAGGCGTGTGTGATGGTTCGGTTGTTCCTGTTCTTATGGGTTCAAATACCCTTGCCAGAGGTATGTATACGCTTATGGCAGATATTATCAAATACTTCCCAAGTCCTGATAAGTGTAAATGTGCGGGTATAAATACTTCCAATAACGAAGTGTTCGAAGCTGATTATAATTTTGCAAAGGCCAAGTCAGCGTATATATTTAAGACAATTGCAGATCCATATATAGGTAAATATTCACTTATCAAAGTAAATTCGGGTGTTCTTAAATCTGATGATGTTTTGTACAATTATCATCGTGATGCTGATGAAAAGTTGGGAAAATTGTATATTATATGTGGAAATAAGGTTGATGAGGTAAAGGAACTTCATGCGGGTGATATAGGAGCGCTTGCAAAGCTTTCTGTAAGCCAAACTACTGATTCGCTTTCAACAAGAAAGAATCCGGTTACATATCTTAGGACTTCTATTTCAAAACCATATGTCTATAGAAGATATATAGCCGCAAAAAAGGGTGATGAGGATAAGATTTCACAGGCTCTTGCCAAGCTTATGATGGAAGACCTTACTTTAAAACAGGTTAATGACAGCGAAAACGGACAAACCCTGCTATATGGAATTACAGGGCAACATTTGGAAATTGTTCAAAGTATATTACAAGAAAAATATAAGGTGGAAATTGAACTGATGCGTCCGAGAATCGCATTTAAGGAAACAATCCGTAAAAAAGTTGATACGGAGTTTAAGTATAAAAAACAGTCCGGTGGTCACGGACAGTATGGTCATGTTAAGATTACCATTGAGCCGTCGGAAGATATGGATACACCATATATCTTTGAACAGACTGTTGTGGGCGGCGCTGTGCCAAAGAATTATTTCCCGGCAGTAGAAAAGGGTGTGGCAGAGTCTGTAAAGAGCGGACCTTTGGCTGGCTATCCTGTAACGGGAGTTAAGGTTGTTTTATATGATGGAAGTTATCACTCGGTAGATTCTTCCGAGCTTGCATTTAAGGTGGCAACAGAGCAGGCGTTTAAGAAAGGCTTTATGGATGCTGCTCCTGTACTGCTTGAACCATATGCTACTCTAAAGGTTGTTGTACCTGACACCTATACGGGAGATGTTATGGGTGATTTAAACAAACGTCGTGCCAGAGTAAATGGTATGAATCCTGTAAATGACGGATTCCAGGAGATTATAGCAGATATACCGTATCTTGAATTATATGAATATGACACAAGACTTAATTCTATGACAAGAGGAAGCGGAACGTTTTCTTATGAGTTTGCAAGATATGAACAGGCGCCTGATGAAGTTGCCAAAAAAGAAATTGAGACTGCGAAAAACTCATAAAAAAAACAGGTTATATATTTAATAATCGGACAGCCAAAAACTGTCCGATTATTTTATTGTCTAAATTGTCTTTTTGTGTTAAAATGTGCAGTTGAACAGTGTGTTAATATTAGCAGAAAATTTATTTTTGCATATTGCATACGTATTAAAAAAACAGATATGGAAATAAAATATAAGCTGATATAGGAATCGAGAAATATGGCGAGATTTTTTGTTGAAAAAAGTAAATGTTTAAATGCAGATAAATATATACCGATAACGGGTAATGATGTAAATCATATAAAAAATGTTCTTAGACTAAAGACAGGTGAGGATATAATCATAAGTGACGGAGACTGCACTGATTATATATGCCGCATCAGCAGTATAGAAAATGATATTGTAACTGCTGATATAGAGGATATAGTGAAAAATGCTGCAGAGCTTAGCTGCAAAATTACATTATTCCAAAGTATGCCTAAGTCGGATAAGCTTGAGTTTATAATCCAAAAAGCAGTTGAACTGGGGGTATATGAAATAGTTCCTGTTTTAACTAAAAGAACAGTTGTAAAGGTGGATGAAAAGAAAGCAGGTAAAAAACTTGACAGATACAATGCTATAGCAAAATCGGCGGCTGAACAGTCCCAAAGAGGAATTGTACCGGTAGTCAGAGATTTTATGGGTTTTAAGCAGGCACTTGATTATGCAAAAAAACTTGATATGAATATAATTCCTTACGAAGAAGCAAAGGGTATGGAATATTCAAGAGGTGTTATAAGGAGCATAAAAGGTAAAGAAAGTCTTGGGGTTTTTATAGGCCCTGAGGGTGGTTTCGCCAAAGAAGAGGTTGAGGTAGCAAAAGATGCAGGTGCAAAGTGTATAACACTCGGAAACAGGATTTTAAGAACAGAGACAGCGGGACTTACCACGCTTTCGATTATTATGTTTGAAATAGATGAGTAGAGAGGTTTGATTATGGAATGTTATTTTGACAATGCTGCTACAACAGCAGTATTTCCGGAAGTAAAAGATTTAATGGTTAAGATTATGGAGGAGGATTACGGCAATCCGTCATCGCTTCATATGAAAGGTGTAGAGGCGGAAAGATATATTAAACAATCTGCTACACGTATTGCAAAAGAACTTAAGTGTCAGGAAAAAGAGCTTACATTTACTTCGGGCGGAACAGAGAGTAATAACCTTGCTATAATAGGTGCAGCCATGTCAAAAAGACGTCAGGGCAGGCATATCATATGTTCGTCAATTGAACATGCATCTGTTAGTGCACCTGTGGAATTTCTTGAAAAAGAAGGCTATGAGATTACATATATAGGTGTTGATGAAAACGGTAGACTAAACCTTGACGAATTAAAAAATGCACTCAGAGAAGATACAATACTTGTATCAACTATGTATGTAAATAACGAAATAGGTGTTATAGAACCGATTGAGGAAATATCAAAGATAGTAAAAGAATTTAATGAAAATATCGTTTATCATGTAGATGGTGTGCAGGCATTTGGTAAGATGAGGTTTTCACCTAAGAGGCTTGGTGTTGATCTTATGAGCTTTAGCGGACACAAGATACACGGCCCCAAAGGTTCGGGTGTGCTTTATATAAAAGACAGGCTCTTGATGCGCCCGATTATATATGGAGGTGGTCAGCAAAATGCTATGCGCTCCGGAACGGAAAATGTACCGGCCATAGCAGGTATGGGACTTGCAGCAGAGCTTATGTATAGAGATAATGAAAAGAAGATGGAGCATATAAGAGAATTAAAGAAAAGTTTTATCGATAGAGTGACTGCTCTTGAAAATGTATATGATAATTCCGGTGATGCTCCACATATTATGAGTATTAGTTTTGTTGGTGTAAGAAGCGAGGTAATGCTTCATGCGCTTGAGGATAAGGAAATATATGTATCGGCAGGCTCGGCGTGTTCGTCTAACAAGCCTCATGTAAGTAATGTGCTTAAAGCTCTAAAACTTCCACAGGAACGTCTTGAATCAACTCTTCGTTTCAGTTTCTGTGAAGATAATACCATGGAGCAGGTTGACTATGCAGTTGGTGTAATAGGTAAGCTTTTACCAATGTTGAGAAGATATACAAGATAATCAAACGTACGGTTTTTAGAATATATCTAAAATATGTACACGCAAAACACGCTGTCGTTTAACGCTTTGCTTAGCACTTTTTTAGATTTATTCTGAAAAAAACTGTTTATAGGAGAATATAAATAGAGGTATGATAAAACCTGATATAAGGATTGGAGAGTTAGTATGCAATATAAAATGTTTCTTATTAAATATGCTGAGATTGGTACCAAGGGTAAGAATCGCTATGTCTTCGAAGAGGCTATGTGTAAACGTATGCGCAACCGTCTTAAGCCGCATGGAGAGTTTGAAGTCAGGCGTGAGTACGGAAGAATATACGTTGAGGCATTTTCGGATTATGACTTTGACGATGTTATAAAGGTGCTGAAACAGGTATTTGGTATAGTTGGAATATGTCCGGTTAAGGTAGTAGAAGATACTGCTTACGACAATATATCCAAGGCGGTTGTAGAATATATAGATGAAGAATATAAAAATAAGGATTTTACATTTAAATGCCATGCCAGAAGAAATGATAAAAATTACCCGAAGTCTTCTATGGAACTTAACTGTGATTTGGGTGCAGACCTGCTGGAGGCATTTCCGGATTTATCGGTAGATGTACATAATCCTGAGGTTATGATAGAAGTTGAAGTTAGAAATGTGGCATATATTTATTCAAAAGTTATACCGGGTCCGGGAGGGCTTCCTGTAGGTACAAACGGAAAGGGTATGGCTCTTTTATCCGGTGGCATAGATAGTCCGGTTGCTGCATATATGATAGCTAAGCGTGGAGTTGAGCTTGAAGCGGTTTATTTCAATGCACCTCCATATACCAGCGAAAGAGCCAAGCAGAAGGTTATAGACCTTGCCAAGCTTGTTTCGCAGTATTCGGGAGTTCTTAAGCTTCATGTCGTCAATTTTACTGATATACAGCTTTGTATATATGATAATTGTCCACATGATGAGCTTACGATTATAATGAAAAGATACATGTATAAAGTAGCACAGGAACTTGCGATTCAGGAAGACTGTCAATGCATTATAACAGGCGAAAGCATAGGCCAGGTATCCAGCCAGACCACTCAGAGTCTGCTTGTTATAGATTCTGCCATAGATAAAATACCTGTGTTCAGACCATGTATCGGAATGGACAAGCAGGAGATTATAGATATATCTGAAATGATTGGAACATATGAAACTTCGATTTTGCCTTACGAGGATTGCTGTACGATATTTGTTGATAAACATCCGGTTACCAGACCGAAGTTAGAACAGATACTTGAGTCCGAAAAGGCACTTACAGGTAAGATAGAAGAGCTTTATAAAAAAGCAATGGAGAGTGTTGAAGTTGTCTACTGCAGATAATAGGAATAATTATAAATTAGGTGTGATATGTATTATTTTGTCTGCATTTTGTTTTGCACTTATGAATCTTTTCATAAGGCTTTCAGGAGATGTTCCTACCATGCAAAAGTGTTTCTTTAGAAACTTTTTTGCGCTTTTGATAGCTGTTGGGACACTTATAAAAAGTCATACACCGTTTAAGATTGGAAAAGGTAATACCGGATATCTGTTAATCCGCTCGATAAGCGGTGGACTTGGTATGGTATGTAATTTTTATGCAGTAGACCATATGCATATATCTGATGCATCTATACTAAATAAACTTTCACCATTTTTTGCGATTATATTTTCCATATTTGCATTAAAGGAAATTGCCAATAAGTATGAATGGCTGGCTGTTATTTCGGCATTTACGGGAGCGTTATTTGTAGTTAAGCCTTCATTTAGTTCTGAGGTTATACCTGCCCTTGCCGGAGTAATGGGTGGATTGGGAGCAGGACTTGCTTATGTTTATGTCAGAAAGCTGGGATTAAGGGGAGAAAACAGCATGATAATCGTTGCATTTTTCTCAGGCTTTACTACACTCATGCTTTTACCGTATCTTTTATTTAATTATGCATATATGTCGCCGGCACAATGGGGGCTTTTGATACTGACAGGTTTTGCTGCTGCGGGAGGTCAGATATTTATAACCAAAGCATATGCATATGCCCCTGCGAAGGAGATATCCGTATATGATTTTTCGATTGTAATATTTACAGCGATATTTGGATTTATTTTCCTTAGTCAGATACCGGATTATTTAAGCGTGATTGGCTATATAATTATAATCGGAACCGCGGTAATCAAATGGTATTTTACTGTACACCATAAAAAAGAAAAAAATGTATAAAAATACATATATCATTGCATAATATTACTGGAAAAATGTGATTATAAAACTGGTATTATATGGTTCAATAATCACAGGAAACAGTGAGGTAATAATTATGATTAACGATGATACAATTAAATTACTCAGAGAGTGTGATGCAGGTATAAGGATGGGCATAGACAGCTTAGAGGAAATGTTAAAATATACCAAGAATAAACAAATGTCCGAATGTATGTACAGAACACTTGAAATAAGCCGTGATTTGGAGAAAGATACAACCGAATTATTAAAAGAATACCATGACGATGGTAAAAATCCTAATCCTATAGCTGAAGGAATGTCATGGATGAAAACCAATGTCAAGGTTGCATTAAACGACAGCGACCATACAATCGCAGACTTGGTTACAGAGGGCTGCAATATGGGGATTAAGTCACTTCAAAAATATCTTAACGAATATAAGGCAGCAGATGAAAAGTCAAAGAACATAGCAAAAAAGCTCATAGATTCAGAAGATCATCTGATTCAGGATATGAGAGCTTATTTATAAAGAAAAACAAAAAAGGAGATTTGTAATGAACATAGGAAAAGTAATAGCCGAGGAACTTAATATTAAGGAGTGGCAGGTGGAAAAGGCTATAGAATTAATAGACGAAGGAAATACTATACCTTTCATTTCAAGATACAGGAAGGAAGTTACCGGCTCACTCAATGATGAGCAACTCCGAAGTCTTGATGAAAGGCTTACATATCTTAGAAACCTTGAAGAAAAGAAGACATCTATACTTGCAACCATAGAGGAACAGGGAAAGCTGACTGACGAATTAAGAAAGCAGATTGAAGAAGCTATGACTATGGTTGTTCTTGAGGATCTTTACAGACCTTACAGACCAAAACGAAGAACCAGAGCTACTGTTGCTAAGGAAAAGGGACTTGAAGGCCTGGCCAATATCATAGCGCTTCAGATGACTAAGAAAACTATAGAAGAAGAGGCGAAAGCATATATTTCTGAAGAAAAGGAAGTCAATAATACAGATGAAGCTATAGCGGGAGCGAAAGATATACTTGCTGAAAACTATGCAGATGAGGCTGAGTACAGGAAGGTAATACGTGAGCTTACAAGAGATAAGGGAAGACTTATTACAGCAGCCAAAGATAAGGAAGCAAAGTCTGTATATGAGATGTATTATGAATTTGAAGATGATATAAAGAAACTTACAGGTTATCGTGTTCTTGCAATCAACCGTGGAGAGGCGGAAAAATTTCTTACCGTTAAGATAGAGGCACCTGTTGATGAAATAATAAATTACCTCAATAAAACCATAATTTACAGACCTGAACATGAGAGCTCAAAATATATAGAAGAAGCTATAGCTGACAGCTATGACAGACTTATAGCACCGTCTATAGAAAGAGAGATAAGAAATGAATTGACTGAAAGCGCAGAGGAAGGTGCTATAAATGTATTTGGCAAAAACCTTCATCAGCTTCTTATGCAGCCGCCTGTTGCAGGTCATACAGTTCTCGGCTGGGATCCGGGATATAATCATGGAAGTAAACTTGCAGTTGTAGATGCGACAGGAAAAGTTCTTGATACAGTTATCATTTATCCGACTATGGGTAAGAAAAGGGAACTTGAGGCAAGAGAAATATTAAAGAAACTTATAGCTAAATACAAGGTTACACTTATATCTCTTGGAAATGGAACAGCGAGTCGTGAATCTGAAGCGCTTATAGTAGATTTACTTAAAGAAATAGGAAAAGATATCAAATACGTTATAGTAAATGAAGCCGGAGCATCTATCTATTCTGCAAGTAAAGCTGCTACAGAAGAACTGCCGGATTTTGATGAGTGGCAGAGAAGTGCTGCATCTATAGCAAGAAGAATACAGGATCCTCTTGCAGAGTTGGTTAAGATAGACCCTAAGTCTATAGGGGTTGGTCAGTATCAGCATGATATGAACCAGAAAAACCTTGATAATGCGCTTACTGCTGTAGTAGAAGACTGCGTTAATAATGTTGGAGTGGATTTAAATACTGCATCTCCACAGCTTTTGTCATACATATCAGGTATAAGCAAGCCTATAGCAAAAAACATAGTTACATACAGAGAAAACAACGGACGTTTCACAAGCCGTAAGGAATTGTTGAAGGTACCGAAGCTAGGTCCTAAAGCATACGAACAGTGCGCAGGATTTATGAGGATACTTGACGGTGATGAAGTACTTGATTCAACCAGCGTACATCCTGAAAGCTATGAGGCAACAAAGCTCTTAATGAAAAAATTAAATGTATCGGATGAAGATTTAAAGTCCGGCGGTATAAAAGGTAATGCCATAAAAATGATGGTTAAAGATACTAAGAAAACTGCGGAAGAAATAGGCCTTGGTGAGCCTACACTTATAGATATATTAAAAGAGCTTGAAAAACCGGGCAGAGATCCCCGTGAAGAACTTGAAAAACCTATACTTAGAAGTGATGTACTTGAAATGAAGGATTTAACTGAAGGTATGCAGTTAAAGGGCACAGTTAGAAATGTTATCGATTTTGGTGCGTTTGTAGATATAGGTGTTCATCAGGACGGCCTTGTACATATTTCAAAAATGAGCAAGAAATATATCAAGCATCCGCTTGAAGTAGTATCAGTGGGAGATATAGTTGATGTTACTGTAATCGGAGTTGACCTCGATAAAAAGAGAATACAGCTTTCCATGGTAGATTAATAAAAAAGGTGTGTCAACAAGAGTTGTTCTTGTGACACACCTTTTTTATTATGCTCTTTCTACTTTTCCGGATTTAAGGCACTGAGTACATACGTAAACTCTCTTAGGAGTACCGTTAATCA
>CADCDW010000088.1 GCA_902800325.1 uncultured Lachnospiraceae bacterium | reverse complement strand
TAATTATTATTGATTATTTGCTATCATATTAATCGCTGCAGGCAAAAGCTTCCATTCTGCCTCCTCCATAATTCTTTGCTGCAGAATCTTAGGTGTATCGCCTTCCTTTACCTCAACAGCCTTTTGAAGAATAATCGGTCCCGTATCAGTACCCTTATCCACATAATGAACCGTAGCACCCGACACCTTTACTCCACGAGCCAAAGCAGCCTCATGTACCTTAAGTCCATAATATCCTGTTCCACAAAATGATGGTATGAGAGATGGATGGATATTTATAATCTTATTCTCATACATATCTATCATCTTTTCAGGTATAACTACAAGAAATCCTGCAAGGACAATTAAATCCGGTTTATATGCATTTACCTTTTCCAAAAGAGCTTCGTTAAACTCTTCTCTTGTTGCATAATCCTTTGGTGATACAACCTGATTGTCTATGCCTGCCTTTTTAGCCCTTTCCAAAGCAAAAACGTCATAATTATTGCTTATAACACCGACAAGTTCAGTATTGGTTATAGTTCCGTCAGCCACTCTGTCTATAATTGCCTGTAAATTGGTTCCGCCTCCGGATACCATCACAACAACTCTTAACATAATTCTACTCCCTTATCTCCTGCTTTAACCTCGCCTATAAGAAATGCCTTATCGCCGGCAGCCTCTATGGCTTTCATAGCGCTATCGACATCAGTAGCATCTACAGCAACAACCATACCTATACCCATATTGTAGGTATTGTACATCATTTTCTCCTCAATATCGCCTTTTGATGCAATAAGCTTAAATATAGCAGGTACTTCGTACGAATTTTTATCTATAACCGCTTTGACTCCTTCAGGAAGCATTCTTGGAATATTTTCATAGAAACCTCCTCCCGTTATATGGCTGCAACCCTTTATTTTTATACCATTATCCTTTACGCTTTTTAATGCTTTTACATAGATTCTTGTAGGCTCGATAAGTGCCTCTCCGAGAGTCCTTCCAAGCTCATCATAGTAAGTGTCAAGCGACTCTTTCGTCATATCAAATACTTTTCTTACAAGTGAAAAACCATTACTGTGAACTCCGCTTGAAGCTATACCTATAAGCTTGTCGCCGGCTTTTATATCTGCTCCTGTTATCAAATCCTTTTTATCAACAACGCCTACAGCAAAGCCTGCAAGGTCATACTCATCCTCCGGCATAAGTCCCGGGTGCTCTGCAGTTTCACCGCCTACAAGAGCTGCACCGCTTTGGACACATCCCTCAGCTACACCACTTACTATAGCAGCAATCTTTTCCGGATAGTTCTTTCCGCATGCTATGTAGTCCAGGAAAAATAAAGGTTCTCCACCTGAACATGCTATATCATTAACACACATGGCAACTGCATCTATACCTATGGTATCATGTTTATCCATAAGAAATGCCAATTTGACTTTGGTTCCGCAGCCATCTGTACCCGAAAGAAGAACAGGCTCTTCCATATCTTTAATCTTACTCAGATCAAAAGCTCCGGCAAAGCCTCCTATCTCGCCTAAAACTTCTTCTCTCATAGTCTTTTTGATGTGCTTTTTCATAAGTTCAACCGACTTATAACCTGCCTCGATATCCACACCTGCTTTTTTGTAATCCATTTATATTTCCTCCTGAATTTTATTGACGAATTTTTCAAAAACAATCGTCATTATTATATTCGATATAGAACAGTTTGTAAAGCACTGGAAGGACATATTTTTTAATTGATATTTATATAGAAATATGATAAATTATAAGAGATATATTTTTTGCTGAATTATAAAAATTATCTTTGTTTTATACAATAGCTTTCGGGGGATAATGATTATGCATATGAAGTTTGTAAAGGTGTTGACTGCGCAGCGAAAGAATTGGATGTAAATCTTATAGTTTTTCCCGGCATGTACATGAATGCCTCTTATAACGACCCTAAAAATGCACGTTTCGACTATCAATATAATTCAATTTTTTACTATGCATCAAAGCATACTCTTGACGCACTCATTGTTTCCATAGGTTCAATCGGAAGCTTTCTTTCCGAAAATGATATGATTACTTTCTTAAGTAAATTTGATATTCCGATTCTCACAATCGAGATAGAGGTTCCGGGCTATCCATACCTTTTTACCGAAAGTAAAACCGGCATGCGTCAGGCTGTAGAACATCTCATCAAAGAACACGGAAAAACCAAGATAGGTTTTGTTAGCGGAAGACGGGAAAATGCAGATGCAAGAGAAAGGCTCAATACTTATCTCGATGTTCTTGCAGAAAATAATATTGAAATTGATGAAAACAGGATTGTATATGGCAACTTTTCCGAATTCACCGAGGAAATAGTCGGTGATTTGCTTGACAGAAATCCGGATCTTGAGGCTATAGTATTTGCCAATGACCAGATGGCTATAGGCGGATATACAGCCATAAAACAACATGGACTTGAAATCGGAAAAGATATACTTGTAACAGGATATGATGATTCTCCGGTTTCTATTGTACTGGATCCGCCTCTTACTACCGTTCATAACAGTGTGATAACCATGGGATACCAGTCGGTTTTTGAAGCTGTTAATCTTATCAACTCCGGCAAAACCAATGTAAATATACTTAATTCAGAACTTATAGTACGTTCATCATGCGGTTGTGGCGATTTCAAACTGAATAGTATATTAAATGAACAGAACGATTTCTCAGATTCGGTCGAAAAAGCTATAACCAATATAGACGAATATTTATTTCATGATTATAAAAAAACATTTTATTATCAAAAGCTTATCGATGCAATTAACCCTCTGTTTAAGAGTATAATACATCCGATAATAGTTGATAGAGAATACAAATTTGACAACGAGGCAATTGTTCATGAAGCGGTAAATCTTATAGATTCTCCTGTTATAAACAGTTACTTTAATGTAGATAAAACCATACATGCGATATGCCGGTTAAAGGAGCTTCTTATCTCAACGTCTGAGAAGGATGCAGAAAAGACTTCTATTCTTTCTCAGCTATTTAACGAAATTCTTGAGGCTTTACTGCTTCATACATCAGGCACTCTTTATAATACTATACGAAAGCACAAATCAAATGTATGGTCATCCATGTATATAACAAGAGATACACTGACCTACAGCGATGACGAAGAGGCTTGTTTTAAGCTTATGATGGAAAAACTTGTTGATTCGGATTTTATTAGTTCATATATTTATATATATGATGAACCGGTTATGCTTTTACCTGACGGTTCATGGAAGATACCTAAAAATCTTTACCTTCAGGTATGTAACGATAATGGCAAAACTACTTATCTTTCAGGAGACAGCAGACTGATTTCATCAGACGAAGTATTTTTTAACCATTACACTTCTTATGACAGAAGAAGAACTCTCGTTGTTTCACCTTTATTTACAAACAATATTCAGTACGGATTATTTGTAGGCGAAATTGATATAACTCATTTCGACAACATTTATCCCACTACTCTTCAGTTGTCAACATCACTGAACTTTATATCACTTATGAAACAGCAGCTTGCAATTCAAAAGAAACTTGCAATATCAGCTACTGAATTAAATGCCAAAAACAGGCTTTTAAATGAGCTTTCCATAACCGACCAGCTTACAGGCATCAACAATCGTCGCGGTTTCCTCGATAGTGTTCAATCATATGTAAACTCTTCATACAACGAAGGAAAACGGGCAATGATTGTATTTGCCGATATGGATAACCTAAAACAGGTAAATGATATCTACGGACACAAAAGCGGTGACTTTGCCATAAAGAGCATCGCCAATATCCTTAAAAAGAGCTTTAATGAAGATGACATCATCGGAAGAATCGGTGGTGATGAATTTGTAGCTTTCGCATTTTTAGATGATGTAGAGCGTCCACAGATTATCAGAAATTCTATAGCTTCTTTATCCAAAGAGCTTAATGATACCTGTGGCAAACCATACTACATCGACATAAGCCTCGGCGTTTACACCTTCACATGTACGCCTTCCATCAGTATTGAAGAAATCCTTCATAATGCAGATGAGGCTCTCTACGAAAACAAGAAGAACAAGCGCAAGAGCGTCATCAAAGAGCAACACTAAACTGCTTTATCCTTTACTTTTCTCTTAATATTGTCTCCGCATTACTGTATCTTTTTTCAATAATCAGTATTCGGAGGTTTAGTTTTTGCTTACTATGATGCCGCCGGTTTTGTAGATGCTTTCTGCAGGTACTACGCCACGCACACAGGAAATAGGGTATATATTTGAGTGAGGACAGATTACAGTGCCGGGATTAAGTACTGAGTTGCAACCAACTTCTACAAAATCACCCAGCATCGCTCCAAATTTCTTGAGCCCCGTTTCTATTTCTTCATCTTCGGATTTTACTACAACAAGAGTCTTGTCACTCTTTACGTTTGAAGTGATAGAGCCGGCTCCCATATGTGATTTAAATCCGAGAACCGAATCACCCACGTAGTTATAGTGTGGAACCTGTACGTTATCAAAGATTATTACGTTCTTTAATTCTGTGGAATTACCCACTACACAGTTTTCCCCAACAAGTGCATTGCCTCTTATAAAAGCACATTGTCTTACTTCTGTACCTGCTCCAATTATGGCAGGCCCGGCTATGTAGACTGTATCAAATACTGTTGCGGTTTTATGTATCCAGACATTTTCGCCACGTTTAATGTAATCCTCAGGACACTCTTTGTCTATAGTCTCACCAAGGGAGAGAATTATATCCTTTATCTGTGGAAGAACCTCCCATGGATAAGTTATCTTTTCAAGCCATGGTTTTGCCTTTGTATGTTCCAAACTGTACATTTTTTTGATGGTGATTGATTCCATAATTAATCTCCTTTTTAAATTATTTATTTATCTTATTATCGATGCATTAAGATAGTGCCAATTAAAAATATCAGCTCTTCTTTGAAGACTTATTTCCTTTTTGATAAAACTCCTTTGATTTATCAAATATATAAGTTATTTTGTTTTGATTATCCAGCTTTTTAACAAGCTCGGTATTTTTTATTACATAGCTGTTCATCTTAGTTACATATTCATCTTTGGGAATTTTTCCTTCAGCGACACCTGTAAGCCCCTTTTCCCAGCTTGCGGTCATCTCTGCCTTGAGCAAATTGTTGATGGAATAATATACGACATCATATATTATTTCACCCAAAAATGTAGGTGTAACTATCTGTGTTTTTTTGTTAAGCTGTATATATTTATTGTTTACGAGCTTGGTTATTATACTGTCCCTGGTTGCACTTGTTCCGATACCGGAGCCCTTTATCTGACTCCTTAATTCTTCGTCCTCTATGAGTTGTCCGGCATTTTCCATGGCAAGTATCAATGTACCTGACGAGTACCTTTTAGGAGCTGAAGTTTCTCCTTCTTTTATATTTAATTCTTTGGCAGTAAGCTTATCTCCCTTTTTCAAGGTCTTCAGTTTTTCAAGCATTTCCTCCGAAAGTTTATTGTCAGCCTGATCTTCCTGATTTTTTATGTTATCATTTTCTTTATCATCCGGATTAGCGCTGTCATTAGAAGATGTCTTTCCATCCTTACCCATCTGCGTTGCAACAAGTTTTGGATTGGCTATCACAAGATATCCCGGCTTTGAAAGTCTTTTAAAGTTTGCAAAGAAGCTTTCTGTTTTTTCGCCATTTATCTTAGTTAATGTAAGCGCTATCTTCTCATACTCTGCTGCCGGATAAAAGATGCTTAAGAATCTTCTTGCTACTATGTCATACACTTTTTTTGCCGTTTCAGATACCGAATTAAGAGCACCAAAACCCTGACCGGTTGGAATTATGGCATAGTGATCCGTTATCTGTTTATCATTAACATATTTTGATTTTGCAATTCCTTTATATCCGCCCTGAGAAATTATATTATCTGCAAACGAAGAAAGTGCAGGATATTTTTTTAAACCACTTATATTTTTATATATTTCTTTGGATACTGCTGTAGACAATACTCTCGCATCCGTTCTTGGATATGTAACAAGTTTTTTCTCATAAAGTTCCTGAACTATATTAAGTGTGTCCGTAGGACTTATTTTAAAAAGTCTTGAACAGTCATTTTGTAATTCCGCAAGATTATAAAGCATCGGTGGCTGTTTCTTTTCAGTCTTTTTTTCTACCTTGGCAACATCAAATACTATCTCCGGTTCAGTTGTAAGCTTTTTAATAAACTCTTCTGCAGATTCCTTTTTCTTAAATCCATTTTCCTTATACAAAAGCGGTGATTCAAAGTATTCGGATTTGTCGGTTGTTTTCCACTCTGCCTCAAATCCATCCAGCTTTGCAAGCACACGATAAAACGGTGTTGGAACAAATTCTCTTATCTCTCTTTCTCTCTTAACTATCATTCCAAGTACACATGTCATAACACGACCAACAGCTATAACACATTTGTCAAGTTTAAGATAGTTTTTAACCGTCTGGCTATATTTCAAAGTAAGAGCTCTGGAAAAGTTAATACCCATAAGATAATCCTCCTGAGCTCTTAAAAAAGCGGAATCGCTTAAATTATCATATTCTGATAAATCCTTAGCTTCCTTAATTCCTCTTAATATTTCTTCTTCAGTCTGTGAGTCTATCCATACTCTTTTTTTAGTTTTATCCGGACTTACATTTGCCATCATATCTACAAGCCTGTATATATATTCTCCCTCTCGTCCCGAGTCTGTACATACATATATGCATCCCACATCATCTCTGTTTAAAAGTCTTTTTACTACATTATACTGGCGACTTGCAGCATCTATTATTTCATATTTGTATTCTGTAGGAACAAATGGAATGGTAGCCATGCTCCAACGTTTTAAATTATCATCATAAGCATCCGGATAACTCATGGTTACAAGATGTCCCACACACCATGTAATTACCGAATCAGCAGTTTCTATAAAGCCATCCTTGCCTCCGGCACTATCAGCACCCTTTACACCAAGAGCTTTTGCAAACTCTCTGGCAGCACTCGGTTTTTCTGCTATATATAAATTCTTCAAATTTTATCCCCCAAACATCCAATTATTTCATCAGTTATTTCGTCAATGTTTTTTCCGTCTGTTTCAATTATAATATCTGCAGCTTTCTTATAGAATTCTTCTCTTTTTGATAAAAGATTGCTTATTTTTTCATATTTGTTTCCATCCTTAAGCAAAGGTCTGCTTGAATCATTTTTTAATCTATCCAGTATAGTATCGGGAGATGCCATAAGATAAAAAGAATTTCCAAGATTTTTTATAAGTTTGGCATTATCATTAAAGCACGGCATACCTCCGCCGGTTGATAAAACAAATCCTTCTTTACTTAAAGATATATTTTTAAGAAAATCACTTTCCATATTGCGAAAAGCTTCTTCTCCATCTTCTTCAAATATGTCATTTATTCTTTTTTTCTCATTTTCTTCTATGCATACATCCGAATCCAGATATTTAATCTTTAATCTTTTTGATAACTCTTTTCCGACAGAAGATTTTCCGCTTCCCATAAATCCAACCAATATAATTTTGTCAGGCAACATTTTTTTCTCCCAATTTATCTCTTAACATAATCTTTGCTTTAAACATCTGTTTACTACTGATTTTATTATATATTTTTCTTCTTATAAGCGGTTACAAGCCGATATAAAACAAAATCTATATCGGCTTGATTACCACTTTAAACTTCTTTAAATACACATATCAATATCATACTTGAAATTATTTATAAATAATGTTAAATATAATTGCTTAATTACTGCTCAAATAAAAACTCTTCATATGTAGGAAGCGGCCAGTCTTTTTCTCCAACAAGCTTTTCAAGCTCATCTGCCGGCTCCCTTGCCACGTCCATATAAGAAGCAACACAATCTCTGTAGTATGTAGCCCACTCCTTAGGAGTCTGATTATGATTAACAGCATCATCTACACGTTTCTTAAGTTCAACTATTGCAACTCTGAACTTTGTAAGTCTTTCATCAAGTTCATTTACAAGCGCAACCTGTGCATTGGCAGACACTCCGATGCTCTTTAAGTCTCTTATGCCTGCTGCTGCCTTGGCTTCATAATCCATAACCGCAGGAATTATCTGCTTATTGGCCATCTCAATCATGGTAAGTGCTTCAAGATTAATAGTCTTTGCATAACTGTCAAACATTACGTTTTCTCTAAGTCTTAATTCGCTCTCACTCATGATTCCGAATCTTCCAAATGTCTTAAGCGATTTTTCGCTGGTTAAATACGGTATGGCATCAACCGTTGTCGGGATATTTGGAAGTCCTCTTCTTTCGGCCTCCTTAACCCACTCCTGTGAATAACCATTGCCATTAAATATAATATCCTTATGTTCTCTGATCATATCGGCAACCATTTTTTTCGCTGCCGCTTCAAAATCATCTGCCTTCTCAAGCTCATCAGCCATATCACAAAGCGTATTTGCAACTATTGTATTCATCGTTGTCATCGGAAGTCCTATAGACTGCGATGAGCCAACCATACGGAATTCAAACCTGTTACCTGTAAATGCAAAAGGTGAAGTTCTGTTTCTGTCAGTTGCATCCATTTTGAAAGGAGGTATGGCTGAACATCTTGGCTCATATACTCTTCCTTTTATGGCTCTTGTAACTTCTCCATTTTCAATTATCTGATTAACTATATCATCAAGCTGGTCACCAAGATAAACCGATATGATTGCAGGAGGTGCTTCATCTCCTCCAAGTCTGTGATCATTTCCCGGTGATGCTGCTGAAAGTCTAAGCAATTCTGCATTATTATGTACTGCAGCAAGTATTGCTGCAAGGAAAAGCTGAAACTGCAGATTTTTTTCAGGATTCTTACCCGGAGAAACTAAGTTTTCTCCATCTGAAGTAGAAAGCGACCAGTTATTATGCTTACCTGAACCATTTACCCCTCTGAATGGCTTTTCATGTAAAAGGCATGCAAAACCTGTTCTTGCAGCAACTCTCTTAAGAGTATCCATAACAAGCTGATTCTGATCACATGCTATGTTTGTGGTTTCAAATATCGGAGCAATCTCATGCTGTGCAGGAGCAGCCTCATTGTGCTGGGTCTTGGCAGGTATTCCCAAAGCCCATAAATCCTGATTAAGTTCATTCATAAAATGTGAGACTTTATCTTTAACAACACTGAAATACTGATCCTCCATCTCCTGACCTTTCGGTCCCGGTGCCCCATATAATGTACGTCCCGTAAGTTTTAGATCAAGTCGTCTTTCATAAAGTGACTTCTCTATAAGGAAGTACTCCTGTTCTGCGCCAACAGATGCATTTATTCTGTCTATATCTTCTTTTCCAAAAAGGGTGAGTATTCTCTTGGCCTGATTGCTTACTGCTTCCATAGAGCGAAGAAGCGGCGTCTTGAAATCAAGAGACTCTCCGGTATATGATATAAATATAGTTGGAATACAAAGAACCTTACAACCATTTGGAATATCCTTTACAAAAGCAGGCGATGTACAATCCCAGACTGTATACCCTCTTGCTGAACAGGTATTTCTTACTCCGCCAGTCGGAAATGATGAACCGTCAGGCTCTGCCTTAATTAATTCCTTACCGGTAAATTCGGTTATAAATGTACCATCACCAACCGGATCCATAAAGGAATCATGCTTTTCTGCAGTAAGATTGGTAAGTGGCTGGAACCAATGTGTATAATGTGTTGCACCAAGCTCCTTTGCCCACTCTCTCATAGCTATAGCAACCGAATCCGCTATCTCAACATCGAGCGGTGCGCCATAATCAAGTGTTTTCTTCAACTGTTTAAATACTGCCTTCGGAAGCCTTTCTCTCATTATAGCCTCACTAAAAGCACGCTTTCCAAGCATTTCTACTGAAACATCCATATCATTTACCTTTCTTATGATTATTTATTATTCATACCTGTTTTTATTAATAACACCTAACTAAAATATCAAATTTTATTAAAAAAGGCAAGCTATTTACATATCAATTCTTTAGAAAGACATTTTTAAAACCAAACGCTTTACCTGATAAGAGGAATATCTTTTACGGAAGATATGAAACCCATTTTGAATTTATCATCTTATCGGGTGGAGTAACCGTAACTCTCATTATATCTATCCCACATCTTTTATAATGATTATTGCCTTTATTTTCCTCATCCCTTATTATAACTGCCTTTACACCATAATGTCTAACCGCAGTCAGTATGCTGTCTTTTATCTCATCATCATCGCATACACATACTGTATCAAAACCCGCTGCAAGCCTTGCAGTTGATTCATCCAGCCTATCCTTAATATAAAAGACATCTATTTTTTCTTCCTTTGATATCATATCAAATAATATCTTATCTTTTTTCTTAGTATCATAAAATGCAATTTTCATAAACTATACCATTCCTATTCAAATATTTTTGAATAGTATTTGTATCAGCTATGTTTTTTATCCCTCACTTCCATATAATGCATTCCAAATTCTTTTGTAATAAACTTATTCTTGATCATAAGATTAAGTGTCTCTTTGAATTCATTATAGCTTAAGTTTGATGCAGCCATCTCCTCAAGTATCGACGATATCCTGTCTGCATAACCATTGGCATCAAGGACATTATCTCTTACCATAATATTAGCCTTATATGTATCTTTGAAATAAAGATTAACTCTCTTGGACTCAGTTACCTTGTCATCCACATCCATTCCAAAGCCAAAGAAGTCAATAAGCTGCTTTGCCGAATTATTGGTAAAATATATACCCGGACCTATGCCATACAGATTTTTGTAGTAATTCAAGTCACTATCCACATTGCTCTGATTGTAGTCCGGGAGATAAGGTCTGAACAAATCAGTCACCATGCTTTTTGTATTAAATGCCTCGTAATCGGTATTGATATTAACAGGCTGTTTTTTTAAATATTTTATTCTCCCGACTTTAAATGTTGAAAGCACAAGATGTCTTGGCTCTTTTTCTATCAAAAGCATATGAAAATCATTTCCGTCAACCCATATATAAGCCGGAGTCTGACTTATATTAAACGTCTCACATCTATCTATAATAGCAAGCTTATGATCTCGTTTAACTTTGTATTTATGTAAAGTTTTTCTAATTTTCTTGATTGTATACTGCTTTACGGTTTCTGCAGTAAGCGGTTCCGGAACAAGATTGTTGGAACGTACTCTTTTCATCTCTTCTTTGTCTTCTTCGGACATATATTCTATGTCAGCTTCGGCATTATATAAAGCCTCATTGTCCAACTGTTTTTCTCTTTGTAAAAGCTTCTTCCTGCTTTCTTTCACATCCTTTTTAACCATCGCTTTGTAGTCAATATCTGCTCCGGTTACTTTTACAACCTTCGGTACTTTATTAAGCCCTGCGATTTTTTTGAATTTTACACTCAAGGCTTTTTTGCTTACAAGTGCTTTTCCGCTTTCAACC
>CADCDW010000087.1 GCA_902800325.1 uncultured Lachnospiraceae bacterium | reverse complement strand
AGCAAACTTAATAATAAGATTTATTTATGAGATATGGAAGAGGCCTCGTGCCTCTTCTTTTATTTTTTCTCTTATTGCCAACTAAAATTATACTTTAAGGTTATTTTTTAACAAATATTTCACTTAAAGCAACGTAGGACATGCACCATGTCATTTTAAATCAAGTGTATCATCACGTGAAGCGTGTTGATTATAGAGCGGTATGTACGAGGTAGGCTTAAGCAAGGTGCTATGCATAGCCGTTTGAAACATGTGAGCACTTAGCAAATAAATGTCTATTCTTCTTGCGAAGCAAGAAGAATATAAGGATAAGGATATGCTTGCATTTATGCAAAAGCATATCCTTATCCTTATTTTAAACTTGGTTTGCTTTAGTAGAATATATATTTATGAGCTTAGTACTTTTACATGTTTCAAAGAGTGCGAACGTGCTATGCGTGTACCTATGCTTAAGCCTACCTCGTACATACCATGCTCTATAATCAACCCTTGCAACGATAAATCCTTAGTTTAAAAGGCTGCCTTGTAGATTTCCGTTGTGACGTCAGATTTGTTCATGGAATAGATATGGATTCCATCGACACCATGTTTGATGAGGTCTGTTACCTGTTCGATAGCGTATTCGGTACCGGCTTTTTTCATACCTTCAGGATCCTCTGCATATTTTGCAATAAGATTTGAAAGTTTTTTTGGTACTGATGAACCGGAAAGGGATACGCTTGTTCCAAGCTGGTTTACTTTGGTAATTGGCATTATGCCGGCATGAACCGGTACACTTATACCTGCTTTTCTTATATCATCCATAAAGCGGTACAATATATCATTATCAAAAAACATCTGTGTTATAAAACTGTCTACGCCCAAGTCTGCCTTAAGCTTCAGATAACTTATATCCTCTTCCTTAGACTTTGATTCAGGATGAGATTCCGGATAACAGGCTGCTGCTATAAACATATCACTCTTATCTTTAATTACCTTAATCAAATCCGAAGCATGCTTGTAGTATCTGGCATCAAACTCTTCATCTGTCATAGTTCTTGGTTTATCTCCTCGTAATGCAAGGACATTTTGAACCTGCTTTCTATTTAATTCTTCAAGTAGTTCCGTCAATGAATTATCATCAAGACCTACTGCTGTCATATGAGCAAGCGCGTCTACTTCACATATATTTTGAATATATGCTGCTATGGTCGCAGTCTTTTTACTGTTACTTCCTCCTGCTCCATAAGTAACACTTATAAAATCAGGATTTAAAAGCTTGATTTCATCCAATGTCTTAAAAATATCATAGATATCATCATTTCTTTTCGGCGGAAATACTTCACATGAAAAAACTGTCTTCTTTTTATTATAATTATCTTTTATCATCTTTATCATCCTTTGTTAAATATCTTCTATTATGGTTTTATTATCTGTGTTAACAAAAGAATCAGACTTTTTATAATCTGAACTTTCATTAATTACACTCTTATCATCAGGATTCGTATTACCATCGCCTGAGGCAAATTTACTTTTGTTATCATCCCTTTTTAATGATATATCCGCATCCTCTTTTTCGAGTTTCATTTCCATCTGATAGCTGCCATTTTTTTCAAGTTCTCTGGCTCTTTCCCGTTCCATATAAAGCTCATGTGAAAGCAACTGACTTAAATCAAGTATCTGAACATATCTTTCCTCTTTACTTAGTTCTTTAAGGCTTGCCATAAGTTCTGCCTTATTGTCAGATATAAGTTTTGCTTTTTCCTCCAGGGTAGCAACCATCTTGCCATACTGATTATTAATTATATCATATGCCTGTGCGATTACATCATTTACCTCTGTAAGCATCTCATCTGTATATATAAGTGATGATGCATATATATCACTTGCCGTTCTTAATGCCGTTTTTTCTTCTTTGTTTAAATCATCCGCCCTAAAGCCCGAGCCTACAGAAGATACATGCTTTGTAACTCTTATACGACTGGCGCTTCTTTCAGCCTCATAAACTATCTCTTCTGCTTCTTTCTTAGCATCATTTATTATCTTTCCTTTCCTATCATTAACCTCTCTGTATACCTTCAATTCTCCTTCTACTATACTTTGAAGTTCTTTAAGCATAAGAACAGTCTCGTCTCTGTTTACCATAACCTTACCTGCTGCCAAAGGAACATTCTGTCCATTTTCTATAGTATCAATAAGCTTATTGATTATAACCTCAGTTCTTCCATTTTCCATATTAATCTTATCCTTTATCTTTTATTATCCTGATTTATAATATTCAGGTTCTTTTGATACATAAACAAATATCTGCCAGATGAAACCTTAAATGTAAATATAAAATTTCACATAAGCATTAAACACATTTTATTAAATATAACGTGATTTTTCAACACAAAATTTTATGCATAGTCATTTTAATTTACTACGTTCTAATATAATGTTCCGGCATAATAATAAAGCATAAGCCCAACCACATCATCATAATAGTTTCCTTCTGTCACTTCCTCCTGTATATCCCATCCTTTTTCGGCAGCTTTTTTTGCTGTATTATCAAGCTTTTCCATAGGATGTGAATCCTCCTCATATCTTTCGCTCGCCTCCCTTGAAGCCTCTACCTCATCAGTATATACCCGTTCTGAAAGCTTTGGTTGTTTTTTATATATCTCCCACGCTTTTTTATCGTCAAATGCTTTGCTCAAAGCCTCAAAATACGCATCATCCACATAATAGAATGCATCTATGTAACCCGAATATCTTACAAATGCATCTTCACTGTTTATACAGCCAAGATAGCTTAAAAAATTCGCTTCATTTTCTCGGTAATAACCATGATGATGACTTATCTCATGTGCATATAGCGATGGATAATATAGTTTTGTTACATAACTGTTATATGTTGCCTCCATAGTATAAGGATAAGTATATCCTCCTATATTCATCCACTCAAGCGCTGATGAACACATAGCAGCCTTTAATTTGGGATAATAACCATTAAGTCTTGTATACTTATTTGAGAGCTCCTTCATAGACGTCTCAAGCTCTGTATTAACTGTCTTATAATCCCTATATATAAGATGTCCTTCATTATCACGTTCAACTTCGTAAGATGTTTGATTAAGCATCTCCACTATATAGTTTCTTAAAGTTTGCAGTTCTTCGATGCTGTAAGCTCTAACATATGAATCTCTGCCGAGTTTTTTATCGCCCAATATACTGCTTTTATATGGTATTATCCAATTTAAAGTATATATCAATAGTGTACATAAAAAAAACAAAAGCATGCTCTTAAGATATTTAATCACAAATATCTTATATTTTTCTTTTTTTCTAAAAAACAACAGCATAAATGCCAATACGACAGAAAGTATAACGAAAATTGCATAAAAATACATTATAATCTCACCGACAGCAAATGGAAATATATCCATTGTTTTCCCTATAAAATCAGAAATGCCACCATATACTTTATCAGCATAAAAATCACAAAAAACTCTTATACAAGCTAAAGCATTCAGCAGCACAACCAATATAAATATTATTATAACAGATACCCAATACGGCATAGGTCTTTTTTTCATATAGATATTATTCCTTTATAAGCCATAATATATATTTTAAATGACAATTTCGCCCTTCTTCAGATACAATATATTTTAAATGACGATTTCGCCCTTCTTCAGATACCTTTTTGTTCCGTCATCCTCTCTGACAATCAGATTTCCTTCTTCATCCAAGCCAAGTATTACGGCACAAAATTCTTCTTTCTTATCTCCTTTAACAGCAAACTTTACCCTATTGTTTAAATCCAATAATCTGCTTTGATATATATCTAAGATATCGCTATCCGGATAATATACTGCCGGATAAAACAATCTGTTTAATATATCAGCGATAAGCTCGTTTTTACTGTCAATTTTACAATTAATACCTATTCCGATTATGTAAGAGCTTATCTCTCCTGTTTCCATATCAGATATATTTTCCGTAAGTATTCCACATATTTTTTTATCTTGATAATATATATCATTTATCCATTTGATCTTAAGATGATTCTTTGTTTTACCAAGAGCATCACTTACTGCAACAGCGGCATATAACGGAAGATTAAAATACTGCATATCTTCCGGAGAGATAATAACGCTGAAATAGACTCCTCCCTCCGGAGAATCAAAATGTCTGCTTCCGTGTCCTTTTCCATTGTTCTGAACTTTAGCAATAATAACATGTCTGCCTGAATTTTCCAAAACAGCCTGTTTTTTTGCAAGACGACTTGTCGAATCTATCTTTTCATAAACCTCTATACAGGACATATCCTCTTTATTATGAAGATAAGCAGCTATCCCCTGAACGGATAAAATATCACTGGTTTTACTCAATCTATAACCTTTATTGGTAACCGAATCAATACTGTAACCAAGCTCTTTTAAGTCTCGAACAGACTTCCAGACAGAGTTTCTTGAAACACCTATAGCTTTTGCAAGCTCTTCACCGGATATGAAGCTTCCTTTTTTTTCTTCCAATGCTTTAAGCACTCTGTCCTTTGTCTTCATTATTTCTCCTCTTTACATATGTCCATCTCTAAACATAGAAAACTTATCCATAGGATACTGCTTTAAATTATCCAAAACAGTTCTCTTGTCGGCAGCAGCCAAAAGAGCTTCTCTTGCTCTTGTAATCTCTACCTCTGTCTTATGCTTTGAAGGACCACCGACACATCCTCCGGAGCACATCATTCCTTCAACAAAATCCTCTTCAAGCCTTCCGGATTTAAGCATAAGCAATGTTTTCTTACACTCATCACCGCCTGCGCATTTTTTAAGCGTTATTTCAGATGTATCAACATCTCTTTCCTTCATACATTCAAGAACCGCATTGGCAACTCCACCAGATGCCGCAAATCTTTTACCCCAGACAGAAGCCTCCTGATAGCTTTCATCAACAGGCTTAAGCTCGATATTCTTTGAACGAAGCAATGCTCTAAATTCTCCGTAAGTCATAACATAATCCGCATTATCGGGAACTGATTTATCCTGTGATTCTGCTTTTTTAGCTATACAAGGTCCGACAAATACCGTCACGCATCCCGGATGTGTATATTTTAGATATCTTGAAATCGCACACATAGGCGAAACAGTTGTAGACATATTTTTTTCAAACTGTTCAGGGAACTGCCTTCTCATCATATTGATAAATGCAGGACAGCATGAAGTTGTCATCTTTCTTCCCTCTTCCAACGCTTCCTTCCATTCAAGTGATTCATAAGCGGCAGTCATATCTCCGCCAAGTCCTACTTCTACCATATCGGCAAATCCCATCTCCATAAGGCCGGCTTTAATAGATGCCATTGTTATATCTTTACCAAACTGGCCTTCCGTAGCAGGTGCACACATAGCTATAACCTCTTTACCGGCCTTTATCTCTTTTATAATATCCACCAGATATGATTTGGACGAAATAGCTCCAAACGGACAGGCATGTATGCAGTGACCACATTGAACACATTTATTCTCATCTATCATACAAAGACCGTTTTCATCATATGTAATCGCACCCGTAGGGCATGCTTTTTTACAAGGTCTTTCAAGATGGGCTATAGCTGAATAAGGACATGCTGCAGCACATTTACCACATTCCTTACACTTTGAAACATCTATATGCGAACGATGATGTCCTATGGATATGGCACCAAAATTACAAGAACACTGACATGGTTTACCTACACATAATCTACAGTTATCAGTTACAGTATATGCCGATATAGGACACTCTTCACATGCAGGTTTAAGTATCTGGATAACATTGTCACTATTATCCTCAGGCGTCGGACAAAGCCCCTCCGCCAAACGTATACGCTGTCTTACCAGTTCTCTTTCCTTATAGACACAACAACGGTTAAGTGCCTTAGGACCGGGGATAATCCTATAAACGAGTTCCTCCTTGGATTCCTCATTTAAATTATCTTCCCATGCAAGTCTTGCCACTTCTTCAATTATCTGATGCTTTAAATGTACTATACCCTCATCGTTGGTAATCATATCTGTCTCTCCTTATAATTATTCTATCAATAATACCTTCAAAGGCTTTTATTCTATAAAACAACCACCTTATACATTTTATTATGATTTTATAATTTATGCAACCTCAATAATTAATTTGCCAAATATACCATTTATATGGTATATTATTCTTTGTAAGATAAAGGATGTGATATAAATGAATAGAAATGAATACTCTGCAGTAACTCCTATCTTTCGAGAGTTAGCAAAAAAATGTCAGACAAATGATATAATAGATCAGAACTTATATACCAAATATGAAGTAAAACGTGGACTTAGAGATTTAGATGGCCGTGGTGTCCTTACCGGACTTACGGACATATCTACAATCAATGCCTACAAAAATGTTGATGGTGAACTCGTACCTATAGACGGAGAGCTTTACTATCGTGGTATAAATATATACAGCCTGGTTAAAGGATTTTCGAACGAAAACCGATTTGGCTATGAAGAAACTGTTTATCTTCTTTTGTTTGGTGAGCTTCCTACTATAGAAAAACTAAATGAATTTAATACTTTACTTGGTTCCTATCGTTCTCTTCCAACCAATTTTGTAAGAGACATAATCCTAAGGACTCCTAGCAAGGATATAATGAATTCACTTGCAAAGAGCATATTAAACTTAAGCTCATATGATCTTAACGCTTCCGATATAAGTATACCTAATGTACTAAGGCAGAGCGTCGAGCTTATATCCAACTTTCCTTCTCTTGCCGTTTATTCATATCTTGCCTACAGGCACTATGAATTAGGCAGAGGTCTTTATATACATAACCCTAAGCCGGAGCTTTCAACTGCTGAAAACTTTCTCAGACTGCTTAGAAAAAACAAACAATATACAGAACTTGAAGCTAAGGTTCTCGACCTTGCACTTGTTTTACATGCCGAGCATGGCGGTGGTAACAACTCTACCTTTACAACACATGTTGTAACTTCATCGGGAACAGACACCTACTCATCAGTTGCTGCTTCTCTTTGTTCTCTTAAGGGGCCAAAACATGGTGGTGCCAATGTAAAAGTAAAGCAGATGTTTGACGACTTAAAGGATAATGTAAACAATTGGGAAGATAAAGGTCAGATACGTGATTACTTATGTAACGTACTTGACAAAAATGCCTTTGATAAATCCGGTCTTATCTATGGTATGGGGCACGCCGTATATTCGATATCAGACCCACGTGCCAATATCTTCGGTAAATTTGTCGGCAGACTTGCCAAGGAAAAAAATCGTGAAGAAGAATATCAGCTTTATGTAAATGTGGCTGAAGCCGCAAAAGAAGTTATAGCCGAAAAGCGTAAAATATATAAAGGTGTAAGTCCTAATGTAGACTTTTACAGTGGTTTCGTATACAGTATGCTAAATATACCGGAGGAACTTTTTACTCCACTCTTTGCAGTTGCCAGAATTGCAGGCTGGAGTGCTCACCGTATCGAAGAGCTCATAAATGTAAATAAGATAATCCGTCCGGCATATATGTCTATAGCCGAAGACCGCGAATACATACCTATCGCAGATAGGTAGGATAAGATATGACACAGGGATGCTTCGATTAGAAGCATCCCTGTGTCATATCTATATTTATATTATATTTGCTAAATTGATTTTATGCAAATATTCCGAACGCTCCAAGCAAAAGTATTATGAGCAAAATCGGTGCTACTATTTTTATCATGGCTATGTAGAGATATTTACGTCCAAATTTTTCTCCGTTTTTTGTTGCCTCGTCAATAACCGTCTTTGGTTTTACAATCCAACCTATGAGAATACATGTTCCTATGGCAACTACAGGCATAAGAATATTGTTACTTATGTAGTCAAATATGTCAAGTAGCTGTGCATCTGCCCCATTTGGAAGTTTTATATTGAAGAAAAGCTTGTTATATCCAAGACAGATTATAATACCCAAAACAAGAGCAATTATACCTTCCATTATAGTTGCCTTTTTACGTGAAACTTTAAACTGATCCATCAAACTTGATACAACCGCTTCAAGAACCGAGATAGAACTTGTAAGCGCAGCAAAAAGTACCATAAGGAAAAATGCAGCTCCAAGCAGATTTCCAATCCTTCCCATCTGGGCAAAAACTTTAGGAATAGCAACAAACATAAGTCCCGGTCCCTTCGTCATACCTTCCTTACCCATAAAAACATATACGGCAGGTATAATCATAACTCCCGCTAAAAATGCAACAAGTGTATCAAATATTTCTATTTGATTGACAGATTTCACAAGATTATGGTCATCCTTAAAATAAGAACCATAAGCAACCATAATACCCATAGCAACACTTATACTATAAAAAAGCTGTCCCATAGCATCCATAATTACGACGAAAAAATCTTTAACAGACATTCCTGAAACATCAGGAACAATATAAACCATAAAGCCTTCAAGTCCGGTTCTGCCGGTCTCCTTGCTGTTTATGGTAAGTGAAAAGATAGCAACACCTATAACAAGTACAAGAAGTATAGGCATAAGAATCTTTGACATAGCCTCAATACCCTTGTTTACACCTTTATATATTACAAATACAGTAGCTGCAAGAAATATAATGTTATAAATAATAGGCGAACCAACTTCTGATATAAATCCATTAAAATAATCGTCTCCTGCCGCAGAGACACCATTTCCTGTAATAAAAGCCACAAAATACTTTAATACCCATCCTCCTATTATACAATAGTAAGGAAGTATCATAAACGGTACAATTACCGCAACTACTCCAAGCCACTTCCATTTAGGTCTAAGCTGTTCATAAGCGGTAAGAGGACTCTGCTTTGTCTTTCGACCTATACTTATCTCTGTAATCAATAATGTAAAACCAAACGTGACGGCAAGTATCAGGTATACCACCAAAAATATTCCTCCGCCATCCTTGGCAGCCAGATATGGAAACCTCCATATATTTCCCAAACCTACTGCGCTTCCTGCCGCAGCAATTACAAATCCCATTGAACTTGAAAATGAACTACGCTTTTCACTCATTTTTTTCTCTCCTTTTTTTTAAAATTCTCTTAATATGAGTTCTGTAATCCCCGGATTGCTTCCCCCTGCAACCCTTTTAACCTTTGGAACACGATTATATGCAAACTCATCCTCAATGGCTTCCTTTATCCTTGTTCCACCATGATATCCATGTATAACCTTAATCCTATACACACTACCACCTGCCGAATTAACCTTTTTAATAACCGCCTTTATGGCCTCATCAACAGTCATTCCGTGTACATCAATTTCATCCATAGCGCCTGAAAGCATATTTTTTCCTCCTGATGTAAAAATGAACCTCCATCTTGACAATATATCCAAAAACAACATATTTTTTAACCGTTGTGTTGTCTGACAAACTTTAAAAACTCATTTTGGGGCATAGGTTTGGCATAATAATAACCTTGTATAAAGTCACAACCTATCTTTTCAAACCAGTCAGATGCCTCCTTGCTTTCAACGCCTTCTACAACTATTTCAACACCAATTTTTTTAAGCATGGTGACAGTCTGTATTATAACATCTCTCATCCTCGCATCATCCATATTGTCAACCAGACTTTTGTCAATTTTTATAATTTTA
>CADCDW010000086.1 GCA_902800325.1 uncultured Lachnospiraceae bacterium | reverse complement strand
AGTATCTGGTACAATCACGAAGAGAAATTGTCTCAGATACAAGACGGAAGAAGGAGGCGATGCGGTGGCATCGTCGACTGATGACAACGCAGTAGCTGAACAATTTATCAAGCGATTGTGCCGGTTATTTATTTTTCGGTGTACTAGTCATCAATTTGCTAAATCAAAGCGTTCAATTCTTTATAGGTGCTAAAAATTGAAAACTCGCTGCGCTCAAACAGTTCGATTTTTTAACGCACCTATATGCGAATTTTCACTTTTGATTTAACGCAAATCGGACTAAATGCTAACATATAGACCTGTTTTATCTGATGTACTTTAAAAAAGATGTGACAAGATGCCTGTCCCTATTATCCTACTTGACAAATTGGAATATATAATGTAATGTATGTTTATATTTTTATAAGAGAACTCTCTTATTCAGAATGGTGGAGTCATAAGGGACTGTGAAGCCATGGCAACCCCGACCGAGTCGGAAGGTGCCGACCTGAGCGATACTATGTAGTAGTCGAGCAATAAGAGGATTTGAGCATATTTGTTTTCAAATCCGGTTGCCGACCGGGTTTTTTATTTATTTGAGCAACATTTGTTGCAGGATTTAAGGAGGAAAAATGGAGAAATTATTGTTTACATCAGAGTCAGTAACAGAAGGACATCCTGATAAAATCTGTGATCAGATTTCAGATGCGATACTTGATGCACTTTTAGAGCAGGACCCTATGAGTCGTGTTGCCTGTGAGACAGCTATAACTACAGGGCTTGTGCTTGTAATGGGTGAGATATCAACTAATGCTTATGTTGACATTCAAAAAATAGTACGTGAAACTATAAGAAATATCGGATATGACAGAGCCAAATATGGTTTTGACTGCGATACTTGCGGAGTTATCACAGCTATTGATGAACAGTCATCAGATATAGCTATGGGTGTTGATAAGGCACTTGAGGCAAAGGAAAATACTATGAGTGATGATGAGATAGAGGCAATCGGTGCAGGTGACCAGGGTATGATGTTTGGTTTCGCAACAAATGAAACTCCTGAATTTATGCCATATCCTATTTCACTTGCGCACAAGCTTGCGTTAAGACTTACAGAGGTTAGAAAGAACGGAACACTTCCATATCTCAGACCGGATGGAAAGACACAGGTTTCGGTAGAGTATGATGAAAATGGTAAACCGGCAAGACTTGATGCAGTTGTACTTTCAACACAGCACGGCGAAGAAGTTACCCAGGAACAGATTCATGCAGATATTAAGAAATACGTTTTTGATGAGATATTGCCACAGAATATGGTGGATGAAAATACCAAGTTTTTTATAAATCCTACAGGAAGATTTGTAATAGGTGGACCAAATGGAGACAGCGGACTTACCGGACGTAAGATAATCGTTGATACTTATGGCGGATATGCACGTCACGGCGGTGGAGCATTTTCAGGAAAAGATTGCACAAAGGTTGACCGTTCGGCTGCATATGCAGCAAGATATGTTGCTAAAAATATCGTGGCAGCGGGAATTGCCGATAAATGTGAGATACAGCTTTCATATGCAATCGGTGTGGCAAAGCCTACTTCAATTATGATAGATACATTTGGAACAGGTAAGATATCTGACGAGAAGCTTGTTGAAATTGTAAGAGAAAACTTTGACTTAAGACCTGCCGGAATTATCAGGATGCTTGATTTAAGAAGACCGATTTACAAGCAGACTGCAGCTTACGGACACTTTGGAAGAACCGACATAGACCTCCCTTGGGAGCGTACCGATATGGCTGACAAATTGAAATCGTATTTATAGTATGACGGTCGGATAAGATTAGACTAAATCCATCGCAGGCACGCTCTCGCTACTCTCGGACGCAGCGGTACTAAACTCTTTGTCTGCAAGATATAAGTACATTTACTTCGTAATGTACTTATATCTTCCATCCAAATCGTTAAGTGCCGGCGTCCTCAAAGTACCTGCTTATGGATTTGTCTAATCTTATCCGACCTGGGAATTGTATAATATAATTTGTGATTGGAGATTTAATTATGAAGAATATGCTTAATTTCAAAAACTTTACTGCTGATGAGCTTATGGAGATTTTGAAGCTTGCACAGGATATGAAAAAAAATCCTGAAAAGTACAGTGAATCACTTAAGGGAAAGAAACTTTACACTTTGTTTGAGAAGACTTCAACCAGAACCTTTCTCTCATTTACAACAGGTATAACAGAACTTGGCGGTACATATTTTAACCAGCTCTGGGAGGATTCGAACTTTGTACTCGGTGAGCCGGTCTCAGAGATTAAATATGTGTGCAGAAATGTAGACATCATTATGGCGCGTCTTGTTAAGAACGAAACTGTTGAGCTTTTTGGAAAAAATGTAACGGTACCTTTTATAAACGGTTGCGATAATTCCTATCATCCATGCCAGATACTTGCGGATGCTCTTACTATAATTGAGCATTTCGGAAGTCTGGATGTAAAGCTTCTTTATATCGGCGCTAAAAATAATGTATTTAATTCACTTGTCGAATTTTTTGCGAAGATGAAGAAGGGTACACTTTACGGACTTACACCGCTTGTAAATAATACTGTATGTGATGCGGAATTTTATGAAGAAGCAAAGGCTACAGGACATTATGTAGAGCTGGATCCTTCCATGACCATAGACGAAGCAAAAACTTATGTAAAGGAGATGGATATCCTTTATACAGATACATGGGTTGATATGGAATTTTTCAACAATCCTAAATTTGCTGACAAAAAGGCCGAAATCATGTCAAAAATGATGCCATACCAGATAAATGATGATTTCTTGGAGGGAAGTCATGCAGTAGTAATGCATGATATGCCTATGCATGTTGGATTTGAAATCTCAAAGAGTGTTGAAATGAAGAATCTCGACCTTATCTTAGATGAGGCAGAAAACCGTCGGCATGCAGAAAAGGCCGTCATGTACACTCTTATAAACAGTAAGTAGAATTATATGCGTCATGGGAACAGACACCTTGTCACATCAGGGTAGCAATATTTGAAGACCGAATATAAAAATGTGCTTATCATGGCGTTAAGTAACACGTGCCATGCGAGTACATTTTTATATACGGTCGGTGTAAGCATATCTATATGTTAGCATTTAGTCCGATTTGTGTAAAATCAAAAGTGAGAAGGAGCCTGTTCCCATATCATATTTGTGGAGTTAATTTATGGATTGGAAATATTGGATAACCATACTTGGATTTGTGCTCTTTCTTGGCTTTGGTATATCGGTGTGGCTTTGTATATCCGCTATAAAAAAGCAGGAAGATATAATCATAGCAAGCCGTCTTCATCATAGGATGAGCGGCTATGAGATAATAATGGCCAATGTCGGACTTGTATTTGCTGTAATTATGATTGCATATAAGCATTATATTTTTCTTCCGGCTGTTATCTGTATGGTGCTTTTTATAATACTTCAGACTAAAATTCAGAGTGGAATAACAGAAGATGGAGCACTCATCGACACCACATTTTTGGATTGGGAATTTATGAAAAGCTATAAGCTTGTTTATGATGAAAACGACGGAAGCACTATTATTTTGAAGATCAGGGCAAATCGAAAACAATACGTGCTTGTGTGTGACAGAGAGGATAAGAAAAAAATCGAAGAAATATTTAGTGATAATAAAGTTAAGGTAACTAAGACAATAAATACCTGATATTTAATAAATATGTAAAGAAAAGATTATTTCAGTAAATATCAGGAATTCCAAAGAAACCGATTGCAAAGCTTTCAAAAAATGCTAATCCGGTCAATTACATCACACAAAGGCCACGTGGCAGAAGAAACGCTATCTCATTTGGCAGATAATGGAATAAGTTTGGTTTAGTTACGTTGTAAATTGACCTGTTTTTTATGAAAAATGAACATACAAATAATCGAAGATAGTGTTGCTACAATAAATGAATTTCGGGAGAATGATTTTATGGGGTGTATGATGGTTTTAGCAAGTGCGCGACAGGCGTTTGGGACATCCATGATGATAATGGGCCTACTGTTCGAATGATAAAAAGGTATTATTGCCGTTAAAAATTGCATTTCTTTCACCGAAAATATACAGTTGACACATAGGGGTAATTAGTAATATTATTATCTACAGAATAATACGGTTTACGGTCGGACAGGCGATAATAAAATTTAACGCCTGTTTTTCCATAAACAGATGGGAGAGAAGCGATGAAACATTTAATTGATCCAACTGACCTGAGTGTTGAAGAGATTGATGGGATACTTAATCTTGCACTTGATATAATTGATAATAAGTCAAAATACAGCGAAGCGTGTAAGGGGAAAAAGCTCGCTACTTTGTTTTTTGAACCAAGTACAAGAACCAGACTTAGTTTTGAAGCGGCTATGATGGAATTGGGTGGAAATGTACTTGGTTTTTCTTCTGCCGATTCATCCTCTGCAACAAAGGGTGAAAGTGTGGGAGATACGATAAGAGTAGTGGGCTGTTATGCTGATATAATTGCTATGAGGCATCCAAAAGAGGGTGCTCCGATGCTTGGCTCCATGGTTTCGCCGGTGCCTATCATAAATGCGGGTGATGGCGGACATAATCACCCGACTCAGACACTGACAGACCTTCTTACCATAAAGCGTGAAAAGGGAGATTTAAATAATTTCACCATAGGTCTGTGCGGAGACTTAAAATTCGGACGAACAGTTCACTCACTGATAAAAGCTCTTTCAAGATATGAAGGCATAAAATTTATTCTCATTTCTCCAAAAGAGTTAAAGGTTCCGGAATATATAATCACAGAAGTATTTGAGAAGAATAATATAGATTATAGGGAAGTAACGACCATGGAAGAGGTTATGTCGGAGCTTGATATAATCTATATGACCAGAGTACAAAAGGAAAGATTCTTTAACGAGGCTGATTATGTGCGTTTGAAGGATACATATATATTGGATAAAAGTAAACTTAAAAATGCTAAGGAATCACTTACAATCATGCATCCGCTACCGCGTGTAAATGAGATATCAACAGAACTTGATGATGATCCGAGAGCAGCTTATTTCAGGCAGGCACTAAATGGTAAATATGTTCGTATGGCACTTATTCTTACACTTTTGGGGGTGAATGTAAATGAAGGTTGACAGCATACAAAATGGAATTGTATTAGATCACATTTCTGCCGGAAAGGCATTTCAGGTATATCATGACCTTGAACTTGATAAGCTGGATTGCAGTATCGCAATTTTGCAAAATGTTACAAGCAACAAGATGGGTAGAAAAGATATCCTTAAAATCGATCAGGAATATGATGTAAACCTCGATGTACTCGGATATATAGATCCTGATATAACTGTAAGTATTATCAAAGACGGTCAGACTATAGAAAAGAAAAAGGTTGCACTTCCGAAGAAGCTTATAAATGTAAAAAAATGTAAAAATCCACGCTGCATCACCTCTGTTGAAACAGATATTCCACAGATATTTGTGTTAACTGACGAAAAAAACCGCGTTTACAGATGTATATATTGTGAAGCGGATAAGTAGTGTGAAGAAGACAAATAATGTGAAAATGCTTTTTATGCCGATAAGGAAGTCTTATATATATAAGCTGATTTGATAGTCTGAGTTTGTATCTGAATTTTATGCTGAGCATATATCTGAATTTTGCTGAGTTTGTATCTAAATTTTGGGTTTACTTTTTTTCAAGATGTGATATAATCTTTAAGACTATGTATATATCTAATACATAAAGTCAAGAGGTGTGAAATGGAAAAGTATGTTATTAAAGGCAGAGTGCCTTTAGATGGAGAGGTAACAATCGCCGGTGCGAAGAATGCTGCTTTGGGTATTCTTGCTGCGGCTATTCTTACTGATGATGAATGTATCATTGAAAATGTTCCTTATGTAGAAGATACAAAAGTACTGCTTAGAGCTATCGAGGCTTTGGGCGCTACTGTTAGATATATAGATTTACACACAGTATCAATTTGCGGCAAGACTATAGATAAAGATAATCTATGTGTTGATGATGAATACATAAGAAGAATAAGAGCGTCTTACTATCTGCTTGGTTCTATGCTTGGAAAATTTAAATATGCACAGGTGGCACTTCCGGGTGGTTGTGATATAGGTCTTCGACCTATAGACCAGCATATAAAGGGCTTTGAAGCACTTGGTGCAAAGGTGGATATAGTAAGTGGTGGTAAGGTTGTGGCTAAGGCAGATGAACTTATCGGCCGACATATTTATATGGACGTTGTTACTGTTGGAGCAACGATTAATATAATGATGGCAGCAGTTCTTGCCGAAGGAAAAACTACAATTGAAAATGCAGCAAAGGAGCCTCACATAGTTGATGTGGCAAACTTCCTTAACAGTATGGGTGCCAATATAAAAGGTGCAGGTACTGATGTTATAAGAATACGAGGTGTACAACGACTTGTCGGTACGGAATATTCTATAATTCCTGACCAGATAGAAGCCGGTACATTTATGACGATGGCTGTTGCAACAAAGGGAAATATACTTATAAAAAATGTTATTCCAAAGCATATGGAGGCTATATCTTCTAAGCTTTCGGAGATAGGTGCCACAGTTATTGAATACGATGATTCCATAAGAGTTATGGCGGATGGAAGAATGAAGTCAACTCAGATAAAGACTCTTCCGTATCCGGGATTCCCGACTGATATGCAGCCTCAGATGGCTACGACACTGGCACTTTCATCAGGTAACAGTATCATAACCGAGAGTATATTTGAAAATCGTTTCAAATATGTCAATGAGTTAGCGCGTATGGGAGCAAGGATTAAGGTTGAAGGTAATTCGGCGATTATAACCGGAGTAGAAGGCTATACAGGCGCTAATCTGGTTGCTCCGGATTTAAGAGCGGGAGCTGCACTTGTAATTGCGGCACTTGCAGCAGACGGAATAAGCACGATTGACGATATAAAGTACATTTTAAGAGGATATGAAGATTTCGACGGTAAGATAAGGGCTTTGGGTGGACAGATAGAAATCGTCAATGATGAACGTGAAGAACAAAAGTTTAAATTAAGAGTAAGTTAAGTACTTATAAAGGCAGAGATAATCTGCCTTTGATATTAATGCACAGAGCTGCCGAAAGGAATATGGCTGCTAAAGCCGGCCGGCGGCTTGCACACGAGTAGGGTATGATTCTATCTTCCCTATTCGAGTAAAAGAGATATTGGATTAAAGTCAGATGGTATTTTGATACTACTCAATTAAAAGAGATATCGGGTTAAAGTCAGATGGTAATTCGATACTACTCAATTAAAAGAGATATCGGATTAAAGTCAGATGGTAATTCGATACTACTCAATTAAAAGAGATATCGGGTTAAAGTCAGATGGTAATTTGATACTTTAATAATTAAGAATAGAAAAACTATAAAAAGGGGGAAAAAAGATGTCAAAAAGACCATATTATATTACAACAGCCATAGCATATACATCGGGAAAGCCTCATATAGGCAATACCTATGAGATTGTTTTGGCGGACAGTATTGCAAGATATAAGAGATTTGTAGGATATGATGTGAGATTCCAGACAGGAACTGATGAGCATGGACAGAAGATTGAGATAAAGGCATTTGAAAACCTTTCTACGCCTAAGGAATTTGTAGACGACGTATCCTCTCAGATAAAGGGAATCTGGGATTTGATGAATACTTCATATGACAAGTTTATCAGAACTACAGATGATTACCACGAAAAACAGGTTCAGAAGATATTCAAAAAGCTTTATGACCAGGGAGACATATATAAGGGAGAATACGAGGGAATGTATTGTACTCCTTGTGAATCTTTCTTCACTCAGTCACAGCTGGTTGACGGCAAATGTCCTGACTGCGGTCGTGAGGTTTCTCCTGCAAAGGAAGAGGCGTATTTCTTCAAGCTTAGCAAATATACTCCTAAGCTTATCGAATATATAAATTCAAATCCTGATTTTATACAGCCGGAATCAAGAAAAAATGAAATGATGAATAATTTCCTTTTGCCGGGCGTACAGGATTTATGTGTATCAAGAACTTCATTTAAGTGGGGAATTCCGGTTGATTTTGATCCTAAGCACGTTATATATGTATGGATAGATGCATTATCAAACTATATTACCGGACTTGGCTATAAGGTGGACGAGCCTTGTGATGAATTATTTAAGAAATACTGGCCTGCAGATCTTCATCTTATCGGTAAGGATATATTGAGATTCCATACTATCTATTGGCCTTGTATGCTTATGGCACTTGGACTTCCGTTGCCAAAGCAGATATTTGGACATCCTTGGCTTTTGCAGGGCAACAACAAGGGCAATAAGATGAGTAAATCAAGAGGAAATGTTATCTATGCAGACGATATGGTAGATTTATTTGGCGTTGATGCAGTTAGATATTTCCTGCTTCATGAGATGCCTTACGAAAATGATGGGCTTATTTCATGGGAACTCATTATAGAAAGAATCAATTCCGATCTTGCCAATACACTTGGTAATCTTGTAAACAGAACTATATCTATGTCCAACAAGTATTTTGATGGTGTAGTTACTAATTCAGGAGATAATCAGTCTGTAGACGAAGATCTTAAAAATGTTGTTATGGAGACAAGATTAAAGGTCAATACCTGCATGGATAAGTTAAGGGTAGCAGATGCAATTACTGAGATATTTAACCTTTTCAGAAGATGCAATAAATATATTGATGAAACTGAGCCTTGGGTACTTGCCAAGGATGATGAGCATAAGGACAGACTCAATACTGTTTTATATAATCTTGTTGAGAGCATTATCGTTGGAGCTACGCTCCTTGAACCGTTTATGCCTGAGACCGCAGAAAAGATTTTAAAACAGTTAAATGCAGAGAAAAGAAGAGTTACAGAGCTTTCAAGCTTTGGACTTTATCCATCAGGCAGCAAGGTTACAGCCGAACCGGAAATTTTATTTGCAAGAATAGATACCGAAAAGATGCTTGATGAAATAGAAAGACGTTTCCCGTCCAAGGAAGAAGAACCTGAGGAGGAAAAGCCTAAGAAGAAAGAAAAGGTAGAATTAAAAATTCCTACTATAGAAACTAAGCAGAAGGAAGAAATAACCATCGATGAGTTTAACAGGATGTCTCTGCAGATGGGTGAAATCTTATCCTGCGAAGAAGTGAAGGATTCAAAGAAACTCCTTTGTTCACAGGTGCAGGTAAACGGTAAGGTTCTTCAGATTGTATCGGGTATCAAGAATTACTACTCACCGGAGCAGATGGTTGGAAAGAAGGTAGTTGTAATTACCAACCTAAAACCTACCAAACTTGCAGGCGTTTTATCAGAAGGCATGCTCTTATGCGCTGAGGATTTTGACGGCAATCTTGCCCTCCTCACAGCCGAAAAGGATATGCCTGCCGGCGCAATGATTAGCTAAGCTCAGGTTTGTCGGTGTAAGGGTCGATTATGGAGCATGGTATGTAAGAGGCAGGCTATAAGCAAGGTGCTTAGCATAGCACGTTCGCACTCTTTGAAACATGTAGGAGTACTAAGCTCATAAATTGTATTCTTCTAAAGCAAACCAAACTTAAAATAAGGAAACTACGTGATGTTTTTGCATAAATGCAAGTATCACGCAGTTTCCTTATTTTTCTTGCTTCGCAAGAAGAATAGACATTTATTTGCTAAGTGCTCACATGTTTC
>CADCDW010000085.1:9836-15635 GCA_902800325.1 uncultured Lachnospiraceae bacterium | reverse complement strand
TTGCTCCAGGACCATTTTGTTCATATAACTTAGAGAATAAGCTCTGTGCACTGTTCATAAGAGTTTCCTTACCTGCCTTAATCTTCTCTACATCATAATCTGTCATTGCGTCAGGGTCAGTTCCCTCGATTATTTCCTTAAGAGCCTTTAAGTCTTCCTCAACCTTAGCTTTATCTGCACCCGGAAGCTTATCTCCTACATCATTAAGTGCTCTTTCAGTCTGGAATACAAGTGCATCAGCATCATTTCTTGCTTCAATAGCTTCCTTACGCTTCTTATCAGCAGCTTCATACTCAGCAGCCTCTTTAACTGCTCTCTCGATATCTTCATCTGAAAGTGAAGTTCCTGAAGTAATTGTGATATGCTGTTCTCTTCCGGTTCCAAGGTCTTTAGCAGATACATTAACGATACCATTGGCATCTATATCAAATGTAACCTCAATCTGTGGAACACCTCTTCTTGCAGGAGCGATACCATCAAGTCTGAAACGTCCTAAGCTCTTATTGTCTCTTGCAAATTCTCTTTCACCCTGTACAATATTGATATCAACTGCATCCTGATTATCCTGAGCAGTTGAGAATATCTGACTCTTGTTTGTAGGAATAGTTGTATTTCTCTCGATAAGGTGAGTTGCTATACCACCCATAGTTTCGATAGAAAGTGTAAGTGGTGTAACATCAAGAAGAAGGATTTCGCCTGCACCTGCATCACCGGCAAGCTTACCACCCTGGATAGAAGCACCGATTGCAACACACTCATCAGGATTGATGCCCTTGAACGGTTCCTTTCCTGTCAATTTCTTAACCATTTCCTGAACTGCTATTATACGTGTTGAACCACCTACAAGAAGTACTTTGTCAAGGTCTGCTGCAGTTAAACCTGCATCCTTAAGTGCTGTCTGCACAGGAACTCTTGTCTTATCAACAAGGTGAGCAGTAAGCTCATCAAACTTAGCTCTTGTAAGATCCATATCAAAGTGCTTAGGTCCGTCCTGAGTTGCAGTGATGAAAGGAAGGTTGATGTTTGTAGTTGTTGATGATGAAAGCTCCTTCTTAGCCTTCTCTGCAGCTTCCTTAAGTCTCTGCATAGCCATCTTATCAGTTGATAAGTCAACGCCCTCTGCCTTCTTGAATTCCTCTAACATATAATCTGTGATAGCATTATCAAAGTCATCACCACCGAGCTTATTATCACCGGCAGTAGCAAGAACCTCGATGACACCTTCACCAATCTCGATGATAGATACATCAAATGTACCACCACCTAAATCGTATACCATAATCTTCTGCTCTTCTTCGTTATCAAGACCATATGAAAGAGCAGCTGCTGTAGGCTCGTTGATGATACGCTTAACATCAAGACCTGCAATCTTACCTGCATCCTTGGTTGCCTGTCTCTGTGAGTCAGTAAAGTAAGCAGGAACTGTAATAACTGCCTCTGTAACCTTCTCTCCAAGATATCCCTCTGCATCAGCCTTTAACTTCTGAAGAATCATAGCGGAAATCTCCTGTGGAGAATACTTTTTACCATCGATTTCTACCTTGTAATCAGACCCCATATGTCTCTTGATAGATGCGATAGTCTTATCAGCATTTGTAACTGCCTGACGCTTTGCAGCATCACCGACTACTCTTTCTCCCGATTTTGTAAATGCTACTACTGAAGGAGTTGTTCTTGAACCCTCGGCGTTAGTGATAACAACCGGCTTACCACCTTCCATAACAGCTACGCATGAATTTGTTGTTCCTAAGTCAATACCTATAATCTTACCCATTTTTAATTCCTCCCATTTTTATAAATAAAAATATTAATTAGCTACTTTAACCATACTGTGTCTAAGCACCTGGTCTTTATACATATAACCCTTTTGCATTTCCTCGGCGACTACATTTTCACCAAGATTTTCATCTTCAACATGAATTACCGCGTTGTGCAATTCAGGATTAAATTCTTTACCTTCAGCATCCATAGGTGCAACACCTATGCCTTCGAGAGTGACCATAAGCTGACGATAAATCTTGTCAACGCCCTGCTCAAATGCTCTTTCCTTATCCTCATCAGGTATGCTGGCAATCGCTCTTTCAAAGTTGTCAACCACCGGAAGAAGCTTTTCAAGAACATCCTTGGCACCAAGATCAAACATCTTGCTTCCTTCTTTTTCGGTTCTTTGTCTGGCATTTTCAAACTCTGCCAGAAGTCTTTTATACTTATCTTCATTACCCTGTGCAAGTTCCTTATACTTTTCAAGTTCAACCTGCATAGCTTTACTGCCACGTCTGCTTCCTTTAGGAACCGGCTTTGGTCTGGCCGCCTCAGCTTTTTCTTCGGATACATTTTCGACTTCGTCAACCTTTACGTCTGTACCCTCAACTGTTTCCTCTTCTGAATCTGCCTTGACCTCTGTTACATCTCCCTCTGTACTTGTGGCAACAGTCGCTTTTTTCTTTGTATTTTTATTATCAACAGCTTCCTGTTTTTCATCTGTCACATTTTTCTTAGCCATCCTCATTCACCCCTTTGCGCTTATTAAATATATCATCTAACTCAATGGTTAAGTTTTTAAGTGTGCTTACAACTTTTTTATAATCCATCCGTTTCGGTCCTACTATACCGATTGTACCGGTTGCACCCTCCGGCATCTTGTAAGTTGCGGTAACTATCGAACAGTCTTCCATATTTTGAACTGCATTTTCTTCACCTATATAAACCTGTATGTCATGGTTATCGTCCTTGTTACCTGTCGTTTCTTCTATAAGGTGTGTCAGTTCTTCTTTATCCTCAAACTTTTCCAAAAGTTCACTCGTCTTAATTATATCACCGATTTCAGGATATTTAAGGATATTGGTCGCTCCGCTTGTATATATTTCAAGTTCATTTGCCTCATTGACAGCTTCTATAATTCCCTGAAATATCTGATCAAGTATGATGCTATATTCACCGGACTGCTTCTTCATTGCATTTATCATTTCCAAATTAATATCTTCTAAAGAAGCCCCCTGTAAAAATGTATTAAGCAATATATTAAACTTAAGCACATCTTCATTATCAAGAATCGTATCAATAGGAATTATCTGATTTTTTATCAGATTGCCTTCAACAACTATAACTGCTAAAAGAGTTTCATCATCAACCTTTGAAAGCTGTATGAACTTTACAGTCTTTTTATACTTAGGAGCTGTAACAAGTGTAGCATAATTGGTATTGTATGCCAAAACCTTTGCAACCTGCTTTAGTAAAAGCTCCATCCGGTCTACCCTTTCTAGCAGTGTACTCTTTTCGACCTCTGCATCTTCCTTTTCTTCCATAAGGTTATCTACATAAAATCTGTAACCCTTATCTGTAGGAATTCTTCCGGCCGAAGTATGAGGCTGAACTATATATCCAAGTTCCTCCAGATCAGCCATCTCATTTCTGATGGTTGCCGAACTTAGATTTAAATCATTAAACTTGGAAATGGTTCTTGAACCAACCGGCTCGCCTGTCTCAAGGTATGTCGCTATAATTAATTTAAGAATTGTCTTCTTACGTTCATCAAGCTCCATTCAATCATCCTCTCTTATTTTATTAGCACTCAAATCTTTCGAGTGCTAACTCTAAAAGATAATCTATCACTATGCTTAACTTTTGTCAAGCATTTGTGGGAAAAAAATATTTTTTTTCAATATTTGGCAGATAACTCTTTTATTTAATATTTTTTAAAACAGCTATTGATATATAATGAAGAACTTCGAACTCCTCCGGTGCTTCTTTTTCAAGCATAGCCATATGTTCTTTATTCCATTCATTAAGCTTGTCTTCGGAAAGCGAAGCTCCTACCCCTCTGCATGCGCGCATACGCCCATTCCAGCTTTCTCTTGTGAAAGGAATCTTTACTTTAGTTTCTTCTCTGTCTATTATTTCAAAATCATCTTTATACTCATCAGGTACCCATACAGGATGTACAGTGTCACCGGCACCAGACCAGTTCGGACTGTATTTAAGGATTATATCTTCACTCTTTCCTGCAATTTCATCTTCAAAAGGAAGCCATCCCATGTATAAAATCACAAAATTACCATTAGGCTTAATTATACTTTTCAGTTTCGGTGCAAGTATTTTATGATCCGGATACCAGATACATTGACAAGCTGTTACAACGTCAAAGCTATTGTCAGGAAAATCTATCTCCTCTGCCGGACATGTAAAAAAATCTATATCCATATCAGCTGCTTTCGCCATAGCCTTCGCCTGCACAATTTGGTTTTCGGAGATGTCCGTACCCGTCCATTTAGCACCATACTTATACATATTTCGTGGTAAAACTCCGGTGCCGGTTCCTATATCAAGAACCTGCTGTCCTTTTATACATAAGCTTTTATCAACTATTTTTTTATAAAATATATCCGGATATATATATCTGTACCTTGCATAATCCTCTGATGTCTTTCCCCAGTCAAAAGAATTACCACCGTCAATTATATCATTTTTCATTTTTTAACTCCTTGCACATAAAAAGGGCTTGTAATATATACAAGCCCTCAAAAACTATTTATTTACGCCTTCCGGTTTGTACTGTTCATCTCCTGATTCAATCCATAAAATAAAATTTGTAATAGATGTATCATCCCATCCGGCTGCTCTTAATCCTAAAATAAGTCTTGAAGCTTCTTGCATCGTCATAATATGCACCTCCTTACTTTTTTCCAACAACATCCTATCTATATTATATCTATAAATTATTATTTTGTAAATTTTTTTTTAATAAATCTGCAAAATTAATTTTTAAAATCAACATATAATATCTTTTAATTTATTTACGTATTTTTATTGTTCTTAAATACGTCTTTTGCTCCGGTGTTATTCGGTAACTCTCACAAGCCTTTTGAATAGTCTTATTGTGCGTCCAAACGTCCAATTTTCTTTCTTTAATATAAGGCAGTATGCTTTCATACTGCTTTGCAAGTCCTGTAGCAAAATACCAGGCAATCATCATATTGATATAGTACTCATCGGAACTGACTTCAGCCACAAGCTTTGGATATTTTTCATCATAGTCATCATCCAGATAATGCTGCATAAGCATACCGATTGCAAATCTTACGGTATATGTATGCTCTGATTTTATCCACTTTTCTATATATGGCAACAGTTCTTTTTTATGCTTCTTAAATATCTTTGGTGAAGTCTGGTCACAAGTTGCCCAATTATCTATATAAGGAAGAAACTCTTCAACCTTTTTTATACATACATAAAAATCCTTATCCTCTGATATAATAAATCCATGTAACTGATTCTCATCGAAATACCTATGTGGCAATTCTTTCAAGAAGCTTTGTGTATCCTCTTGATTTGATATTTCCTTTGCAAATTTTCTTAAAGCCGGCGTTCTCACACCAATAAAATAAGAATCTTCCATACCCGGAATCAGTTTTTTATTAAATTCTCCAAATTTTTTATCCTGAAGTTCAAATAGTCGTTTTTCAATATCTTTAGTTATCATACTTTATCCTCATATTTCTTTAATAAACGTTCTAATTATAACTCTTTAACGAAAACTAATTCAAATACTATCACACTATAATAATTCTATTCTTTAGTAATTACAGCAACAGCGCAAGGCATCTTTCCCTCAATCACATCAAATGCGACATTTTCATACCCTGCATCCTTAAAAAACTGCTTATATGAATCAAAGTAAAATTCTTTTTTAAAGTTTACGCCGAGAAGTTCTATAAATTTTACCATCATGCGTTCCTTACCGTTTTGTATACTAATATAGGTCGGAATAATAATCTTTCCGCCATTCTTGCAAACTCTGAC
>CADCDW010000085.1:0-9830 GCA_902800325.1 uncultured Lachnospiraceae bacterium | reverse complement strand
CAAGCTCCTTAATGGCAGCCTGTGGGTCATCTAAAAGATGAATAACATTTCCCGCAACAACCTTATCAAAGCTGCCATCCTTAAAACCAAGCTTCATAATATCGGCTCTCTTTATGGTTACATTATTCAACCCTCTGCATTTCTTCTTAACTCTTTTAAGCATCCCCGTAGACAGATCAGTCGCAAGAAGCTTTTTGCAATTAGCCGAAATCCTTTTTGTGATAGCTCCCGTTCCGCATGCACACTCAAGTACGATATCCTTTTTATCTATCAAACTCGCCACTCTTTCTCCGAGTCCCTTATATACCTTACCATTATAAATATTTTCAAATAAATCATACGGTCCCGACATCAAATCCCAAATCATTTTGTTTCCTCCTCGTTAAATGTTTACTTTTAAACAAATACAGGAAACATCCATATAAATGTATGTTTCCTGTAATACTGCTAACCATGAAGTCCGTTTGACTGTCTTATCATATCTTCAACAACAATATCATATATCTCACCTATTGAAGCACAATACTCCAGCAGTTTCCAAGGCTCATTGGTATGGAAATGTATCTTTACCAAATCCTCATCACCTGCAGCAATAAGTGAATTTCCTTCGATATGAGTTGTTATGTAATCTGCGATATCATCCTCATCCAAATCCTCATCACGACGGTCGATAAGCAATTGAGTATCATAACGATATGCAAACTGATCATCCTCTGCATCTATACTTTTTACAGGTTCCATTTTATGTCCTCCTATTGTTTTAATTATTGGTTATAGTTAACTAACCTTAGACATTGTATCACAATCAAGTTATATTTTAAAGTAAATAATTTATTCTCATTATGCAAATTCTAACAATACATCCTATTCACCGGACATTTTGCATTTATCCTGATATCTATATAGCCGGAACTTTAATATCCACAAGCAATCCCTTATAGCTGTCACTCCAGATATACCATTGACTATCCTTAGGATCTACATAAAAATCCACATATCTTGGTGAATCAGCACCATCAAAAGATATAATAACTCTTTCCAAATCAAGCTTCGGACCATACATGGTTGAAGGCGGTATATTATAAACATATTCTTCCACGGTAACGGAAAATGGTGTCGCAGGCGAATACCCGTTATTTACCGAAGCCCCGTCAAAATATGCATTTGCAAGATACGGATATTTATTATTTTGCATCATTCTGTCCTTTACGAACTGTTTTCCGAAATTATTAAAAGTTACACCACATGTAGGCGAATTAATCAACACTTCCAACATACCGTTGCAGGTATTATTATCCTCCGGTGTCCATGTTCTATATGCACAAAAGATAAGTGCCATAGTCAAATATTTACCGTTTTCACCGGAACGGTCAATACTTTTTAATTCTTCAACACTTGTAGGAAGCTCATTAAAAATCACCCTTGCCTGCCTGATACCAACATTTTTAACCCCTTCATTTTGAGTGTTACCATCCGAAGACTGTCTCGTAACCTGCTTAATCTCAATACTTGGCTGCACCATACATAATCCTCCTCGTAATTATAATACTTTCTCCCATTCACTTTCCTTAAAGCCTGTAAGCACTGTCTTATCTGTTACAAGCATAGGTCTTTTTACAAGCATTCCATCCGAAGCAAGAAGCTTAAACTGCTCATCCTCGCTCATATCGGGAAGCTTCTTTGATAATTCCATCTCCCTGTAAAGCATTCCGCTGGTATTAAAAAATCTTTTTAAAGGAAGTCCGCTTTGCTTATGATATTTCCTTAAGGTTTTCTCATCCGGATTATTTTCCTTTAAATCGATAAGCTCATATTTTACTTTTTTTTCATCCAACCACTTAAGTGCCTTTTTACATGTGGAACATTTTGAATAACAATATACTTTAATCAACTTTATCCGCCTTTCTAATTAAACATTCCCTTTTGAACATCAATCACAAGTAATTTCATATATCTCCTCCGGTATTTTAACTATATGAGTTACGTCTGCGGTTTTAAGCTCCTCATAGATTCCATATCCGTTATATCAACTTAAGCCTCATATCTTTATACTTTTGTTTTTTATCTTCAAAACCAAGCTTTTTATATATCGGATATCCCTCATCCGTAGCCATTAATTCAATACGACATAGCTTTTTTTCCCTGGCATATTCAATCATATTATTAATAAGTTCGGAACATATTCCTCTATTTCTATATTCTTCTTCCGTATAGACACTTAAAACCTCGCCATCATATCCGTTTGGTAAAAAAGGATTCGCAGGCTTCTCAATAATTAAAAGATAAGCCGCCGCCACAAGCCTGCCCTCATCTCTTGCTACAAAGGCAATAAGTTCCTTGTTAAGACGTCTTTTAAAATAATCCGGAAGCTGCTTTTCCATACATTCTCTTTCGTAATCACTTATCTGTCCGAAATCATCAATCATATAAGCAATCCTAAGCCGTACCAATTCATCAATATCATCCAGATTAGCCGTATCAAAAACCATAGTTCCTCCAAATTTCATATCCTGCAATTATAATTTACACATTATATCACAGGTTAATTGTCCAAGTTGCTATCCACAATATATTTTAGGTTTCATATTTCATACAATCGCTATATAACTACCGCTTCTTAGTTAAGCAAAAAGTCACTTAAAATAACATTGCTTACATCGATTCCTCTATCCGTAAGATATATACGGTCATCTGTCATTTCCATAAATCCTTCACCAATATATTTATTGAGCACCGGACCATAAACTTCAAATATATCCTTGTTGAAGCGTTCCTCAAAATCACTTCTGCTGACACCGCAGGTCATGCGAAGCCCCAGGAACATAAATTCCTCCATACGAGTATCTATGTATATTGGCGTAATATTTTCTCTAAGCATCTTGGTTGTGTCATTGTAAAGAATCTCACGGTTATCATTATCAGTAAACTTGTCCGATATTTCCTCAAGCGTATCAATATAATATCTTATATTTCTTGTATTGTTAAATCTTTTGCCATGAAAATAGGATGAAGCGCCAAGACCTAAACCGATATACTCACCTCCGGTCCAGTAAACCATATTGTGTATGCACTCATAGCCGGGCTTTGCATAATTGGAAAACTCATATCTGTCATATCCCTTTGCCGAAAGGAGCTGCTTTGTAATTTCATACATTCTCCTGTCAATCATCTCCGGAGGCAGGTCATTTAATACTGACTCGTCGCTTGCAAAAGGAGTTCCTTCTTCAATAGAAAGTGAATATGCGGATATATGCTCCGGATCAAAATCAATCACCTTTGATAATGTTTCTACATAAGAATGAATAGTCTGGCCCGGAAGTCCCGACATAACATCAATATTTATATTATTGAAGCCGGCACGTCTTGCCGCCTTAAAACTTGCAACAAACTGGTCAAAATTATGAAGTCTTCCAAGTCTTTTAAGCATCTCATCATCCGCAGACTGAAGCCCGATACTTATACGGTTTATACCCGCCAGCTTATAGCCTGTAAGTTTTTGATGACGTAAAGTACCCGGATTTGCTTCTATAGTTATCTCTGCATCTTTTTCAAGCTTAAAGGTCTGTTTGATAAATGCCATTATATTGGTTATAAGTGACTCATCCAGTATAGAAGGAGTTCCCCCTCCTATAAAAACACTTCTTACTGTATATTCATCAACAATAGGTGCATAGAGTTTTATCTCCTGACATATAGCATCCACATATCTAAGCATAGTCTGGTAACTCTCACCATCAAATGAAAGAAAATCACAATATTTGCATTTTACTGCACAAAAAGGTATATGAACATAAAGACTTACATATCTACTCATCTGTAAATTCTACTCCTCGTCTAATTTAAGCACACTCATAAATGCTTTTTGCGGTATCTCTACATTACCTATCTGGCGCATACGCTTCTTGCCCTCCTTTTGCTTTTCAAGGAGCTTACGCTTACGGGTTATATCACCACCATAGCACTTAGCAAGCACATCCTTGCGAACCGCCTTGACAGTTTCTCTGGCAATAACCTTACTTCCGATAGCTGCCTGAATAGGTATCTCAAATAAGTGTCTAGGTATCTCTTCTTTAAGCTTCTCACACATCTTTCTGCCTCGCTCGTAGGCAGTATCCTTATGAAGTATAAACGAAAGCGCATCAACCTCTTCCTTGTTGATAAGCATATCAAGCTTAACAAGGTCTGAACGTTCATAGTCCTTAAACTCATAATCAAGCGATGCATAACCGCGTGAACGTGATTTTAAAGCGTCAAAGAAGTCGTAAATTATCTCATTTAACGGTAAATCATACTTTAATAGAGCACGTGTTGTTTCCATATATTCCATACTCTTATACACGCCCCTTCTTTCCTGACAAAGCTGCATAATAGCACCAACATACTCTGTTGTAACCATAATCTCAGCCGATACAAAAGGCTCCTCCATATAGTCTATAACCGAAGGGTCCGGAAGATTTGAAGGATTGGTAAGTTCTATAACCTCTCCATCAGTCTTATGTACCTTATATACAACTCCCGGAGCTGTGGTTACAAGGTCAAGATTATATTCTCTTTCAAGTCTCTCCTGAATTATCTCAAGGTGAAGGAGTCCAAGGAAGCCGCATCTGAAACCAAAGCCAAGAGCAATAGACGTTTCCGGCTCAAAGCTTAATGACGCATCATTTAATTGGAGTTTTTCGAGAGCATCACGAAGATCCGGATACTTTGCTCCGTCTGCCGGATAAAGTCCGCAATAAACCATAGGATTTACTTTCTTATATCCCGGAAGTGCCTCCTTACACGGATTTTCTGCGTCTGTTACGGTATCACCGACTGTTGTATCCTTAACATTTTTAAGACTTGCCGTTATATAACCAACCATACCTGCACTAAGCTCATCACAAGGTATGAACTGACCTGCTCCAAATATTCCCACCTGAACAACCTCAGCCTCGGCTCCGGTTGCCATCATCTTTATCCTGGTTCCCTTGGTACAAACACCATCAAATACACGGCAGAATATTATAACGCCCTTATATGAATCATACAGACTGTCAAAAATAAGCGCCTTAAGAGGTGCATCAACATCACCTGTCGGAGCAGGAATCTTTTCAACAATCTGCTCAAGCACCTGTTCTATGTTTATACCATTTTTAGCGGAAATAAGCGGTGCATCCTGCGCTTCAATTCCGATTACGTCCTCTATCTCATTTATAACTCTTTCCGGATCTGCTGATGGCAGATCAATCTTATTGATAACAGGCATAACATCCAGGTTGTGATCTACTGCAAGGTAAACATTGGCAAGTGTCTGCGCTTCTATACCCTGCGCCGCATCTACAACAAGAACAGCGCCCTCACAAGCAGCCAGACTTCTAGAAACCTCATAGTTAAAATCCACATGTCCCGGTGTATCTATAAGGTTAAAAATGTATTCTTTTCCGTCATTTGCCTTGTATATTATACGAACCGACTGCGCCTTTATGGTTATACCACGTTCTCTTTCAAGATCCATATTGTCAAGAACCTGCTCCTGCATCTCCCGACTGGTCAAAGTTCCGGTCTTTTCAATAATACGATCGGCAAGTGTTGACTTACCATGGTCGATATGTGCGATAATGCAAAAATTTCTTATATATTTCTGATCAAGATGTGCCATTTTTTCTTTCCTCTTTTTTGTACATAATCATAGGAAAGTATATCATATTTGTGTGATATGTGGCAATCAAATTTTGATTGATATACTATTTTGATATCCTGTTTATAAATTTGATTGATATGCCAATAATACTATTCTTTTCTAAGTACACTGTTTAGAATTGCCGCAAGAGGAATCATGGCATTTTTTGCTTCTTCTACCGTATTGGTCTGGGCTCCTACCTCAACAAGTGATGCTCTTGGCATTTTTTCAAGATTAAAGCTATATCCTCTTATGTATATCCGTCTTAACAAATCCCCATACATCGCCTTTCCTGCAAGGTGCATCTGTAAACTAAATGCAAGATTTTCAACCTTATGCGGATTATAAAGGTAGTCAATATCTCCGTTTAAATTAAGCCTGCTAACTCCATTTAAAAACATAATCTGAGCCGTAGGTCTTCCGTCTATAACTCTCATAAGTTTTAAATCTTCTCTTACTCCATCTCTATGTAAGTCTATTATAACCTCTATAGATGGATTTTCAGCAAGTATCCTGTCGACCGCAGCACCTGATAAGGTATAAGCATAGCTTCGGTCAAGAACGCCATCGACCATATCATATACATTTCTGTCATGATATGTTTTTATACCATATTGTTCTTCCAAAATGCGTGTCAGTTCATCACCAACACCAATAACCGTATCCTCAGTAACGCCCTCACGACTGTCGGCAAATGCTTCACTGCCATGTGTATGATATATAAGGACCTTATAACCTTCCTGACTCAGGTCTATGCTCATATCCATATTAAGCAGTGTATCTGCATCTATCTCTTCCGGAAGAACACTTGTAGAATTATCAACGGCATAACAGTTTTTAAGCATAAAATCATAGTCATTTAACTGCTCCATCGAATAATATATACCTCCCGGATTCATCCCTGCAGAAGCCATTACATACATGTTATCCTGCGTTTTGTCCTCCTCATCACCGGGAACAGATTCTGTTATAATCTCCTCAGATGTAGAATCTTCTATTTTAGAAGCATCATTTTCAACAGCTTCTTCTGATATAACCTCCTCATCAAGATTATTATTTTCAGAATTATCCGTAGAAACCGCCTCGTCTGTCCGCTGACCGGAAATAGCAGAATAATCATATTCTGAAAAATCATCATACGACAAATCAGGTTCGTCACTATACTCTTCATTACCGATTGCAAGCATAGGAATAAGTTCATACAAAAAATCACTTTCCTCCGATTTATCCATACTGATTACCGGCAAAAGCTCGTCTCTAAGTTCTCTTATAATATATCTTGATAAAAACTCAGTTCTGACTATGATAAATATGCTTATTAAAATTACTATGAAACAATATATATATGCTAAAAAGCCTTTAAATCTTTCCATAGTAAAATATATGCTTTATTTCCTCTTATAATTCAAAAAACCGTTAATTGCTTCTGATATTGTATATGAAACTTTTTTTACTGCTTCGTCTATATTTTTTGGTGTTACAAACATAGCCGCAAGGTCAGGTTCAAGCAGGTTACATGCTATCTCATATTTTTCCGCATCAGTAAAACGATCAAATCTATCGTTATATTCATCTGCTTCTTCATGTTCGATTTCACCATTGTTATCCGGATTATGATTTAATTCTCCATTTTTTAATATACTGTTTTTTTCTTTTATAGTACTCTTATTTTGATTTTTACCCTCCCTTAAGACATCTATCATCCCCTCAACGGATTGATAAACAATAGCCGGAACCGATATGACCGTCGGAACACCTATGGCAATGACTTTAACACCAAGAGTTTTTTTGTCCAATCTTGCCCGGTTATTACCTACCCCTGCACCGGGATTGATACCTGTATCACATATCTGAATCGTCGAATTGAGTCTTTCCGGTTCCCTTGCTGCAAGCGCATCTATGGCAATTACAACATCAGGCTTAACCTTGTCACATACAGACTTGATTATCACACTCGTTTCTATACCTGTTTGAGCCATAACTCCGGGTATAAGTGCAGATAGCTCCTTGTCCTCTTTTACAAGCCCTTCATTTATAAGATGTCTTGTTATATAAAGATTGTCAATCACAAGCGGTCCTAAAGAATCCGGTGTAATCGCTCTGTTACCAAGTCCTATAACCATTATCTTATCAGCCTTTCCAATCATCTTTGCAAGATTTTGATGAAGTATATTCTTAAATGATTTATTGATACTGTCATCTCCTTCTCTGAGGCTTTTGCTTTCTATGGTTACATATGTTCCGACAGGTTTTCCCAGCATAAGTTCACCATTTTTGTTTATGACCTCGATAACTGTTTCCTTTATATCTTCATCTCTGTAGTTTTTTGTAAATATCTTAACACCATCTATAATCCCCTGCTCCGGAAGATCTTCCTTAAGCTCAAGCGCCAGATCCGTGCGTATATATCTTTTCATAAAAAATACTCCTTAAACAATAATGATTAAAGAGTATTATGTGTATTTTTTTTTATAATTATTATAAATATATGTTATACAAGATACCCCAGATACCTGAGAATAAATATCCATAACGTAAGTGTAAATGCCGAAAGCAAGGTTGTAAGCACAATTATGCTTGATGAAAGCACATCATCACCATGCATATTTTTTGCCATTATATAAGCAGTCGGTGTACTCGGTGATGCAAGCATTATAAGAAGTGCCAAAAGTTTTTGGTCTCTGAATCCAACATGTATCGCAACCGGTATAAAAATCGCCGCAAGCAACACCAGTTTTATAAATGTTGCCGCCAGAGTAGGCTTTATCTTGGCAAGTGCTTTTCTGCCTTCAAACCCGGCGCCTATCGCTATAAGTGCAAGAGGCGATGACATGCCTCCCAGATATTGTATAGGTTTTTCAAGCATAACAGGAAGCTTTAAACCTATAACAGAAGCCACAAGTCCTAAAAATATACCTATAATAATAGGATTTTTAAGTATGTTAAAAAATGCCCTCTTTATCCTGCTCTTATCATTTTGCGTTGATGCATCATTACTTTCAAAAGTAAGGATTATAACTGCAAATATATTATAAAGCGGCACTGCACCGATAATCATAAGAGGTCCCATACCGGAATCGCCATATACATTTTGTATAAAAGCTATGCCCAATATCGCAGCACTGCTCCTGTATGAACACTGAACAAAGGCGCCCACTTCTGATTTATCCTTAAGTAAAAGTTTGGACAATATCCATATACACACTATACTAACCAGCGTAACCAAAGCGCAAAAGCCTATATAACCACCATCAAAATTATGTAATATATCCGTCTTCCATACATCTAAAAAAAGCATGCATGGTAAACATACCTTAAATACAAATTTATTGGCAACCGATACAAATTCCTCACTTAGAAAATTTATCTGTTTTAAAAAATAACCTACCACCATAACCGCAAAAATCGGTATGGTGGCATTTAAACTATATATCAAACTGTCCATTTTATTTTAGACCTCATATATACTTACCTTTTCATCCGGTCAAATCTTATCAATACGTAAAATCAAATTATGAAGCCATATCTATAACCTTCATAAATTCATCACCCGATACTGCCTTTGAATAGTACCAGCCCTGCATATAGTGACATCCTATGTTGGCGAGATGTTCTTTTTGTTCTGCGGTTTCCACTCCTTCAGCAACTATATTGTATGAAAGTGCATTAAGCATACGGATTGTATATTCAAGAGTAATACCTGCTTTAATATTTTGAAATGCATCCCATACTATAAACTTATCAATTTTGATAATGTTAAAAGGCATATGATTTATATAGTCAAGGTTTGAATAACCCGAACCATAATCATCAAGTGAAAGCGTGATACCATAATCAACTATATGCCTGATATTGTCATTTACAGTATCTGAGCCGCCCGCCATATTGGCAGTTTCGGTAATCTCGATATTAATCTGTGAAGGTTTCACATCGTATTCCTCCAGAATACTTATGACTTTCTTATAATACTCCGGCTGCTGAAGCTGAACCGGACTCATATTAACTTCTATATATTCTACGGGACTTTCCAAAAGATTGTTATCGCGTATAAATTTACAAACCGAACGAAGCACACAGTCTCCAAGCGCTATAATTAAGCCATTTTTCTCCGCAATAGGAATAAATTCCTCAGGTGAAATCCAACCAAGCTTCTCATCATTTAATCTTACCA
>CADCDW010000084.1 GCA_902800325.1 uncultured Lachnospiraceae bacterium | reverse complement strand
AAAGAAGCAAATGCCGTTGCTATGGCTGAAACTCCTGTTATGGACAAGCTTATGGCAGAATGCCCGTTTGTAAGAGGTAATGCATCAGGACTTTTTGTAGGTCTACCTGACGGACAGATGGGTAACTCTGAGGTTGGACATATGAATATGGGTGCCGGCAGAGTTATATATCAGGATCTTACAAGAATTACAAAATCAATAGAAGATGGCGATTTTTTTAAGAATGAGGAATTGCTTGCAGCGATAGATAATTGCAAGAAAAACAATTCAGATTTACATCTTTGGGGACTTCTTTCAGATGGTGGTGTACATAGCCACAATACACATCTATATGCAATACTTGAAATGTGCAAGAAAGAAGGTTTTTCAAATGTTTATCTTCATCCTTTCTTTGATGGAAGAGATACACCTCCTGCATCAGGTAAGGGCTACCTTGAGGAATTAATAGCAAAAACAAAGGAAATCGGCGTTGGTAAGGTAGCCTCACTTTCAGGACGCTATTATGCAATGGATAGAGATAACCGATGGGACAGAGTTGAGCTTGCTTACAAGTCACTTGTTACAGGCGAGGGCGAACATGCTGAGGATCCAATAGAAGCTATGCAGGCGTCTTACGATAAGGAAGTGTTTGACGAGTTCGTTCTTCCTACTGTAATTACCGAAGGTGGAAAGCCGGTTTCGCTTGTTAAGGAAAATGATTCGGTTATTTTCTTTAACTTCAGGCCGGACAGAGCAAGGGAGATTACAAGAGCTTTTTGCTGTGATGATTTTGATGGATTTGCAAGACCAAATGGTCGTTTCCCGCTTACATATGTATGCTTTAAGGATTATGATGAGACTATCCCAAATAAGCTTGTTGCATTTAAGAAAGAAGAGATAAAGAATACTTTTGGTGAGTATCTTGCATCACTTGGATTAAAGCAGTTAAGACTTGCAGAGACAGAAAAATATGCACACGTTACATTTTTCTTTAATGGTGGTATAGAGGAACCAAATGAAGGAGAAGATCGTATTCTTGTTAAATCGCCTGCAGTTGCAACTTATGACCTGCAGCCTGAGATGAGTGCTCCTGAGGTAAGTGAGAAATTAAATGCAGCCATTACATCAGGTAAATATGATGTTATAATAATTAATTTTGCCAATCCTGATATGGTTGGACATACAGGTGTAATACCTGCAGCGGTTAAGGCTGTTGAAACAGTTGACAAGTGTGTCGGAACTGCTGTTGAAGCAGTTAAGTCTGTTGACGGTGTACTCTTTATCTGCGCTGACCACGGAAATGCAGAACAGATGGTTAATTATGAGACAGGAGCTCCGCATACTGCACATACAACCAATCAGGTTCCGTTTATATTATATAATTATGGTGATGTTAAGCTTCGCGAGGGTGGATGTCTTGCAGATATAGTGCCTACATTGCTTGATATTATGGAATTGCCTCAGCCTGAGGAAATGACAGGAAAGTCACTCATTGTAAAATAGGTATAGAAAATAAGCCTGTAATTAACAAAATATTTACAGCTTATTCAAAATGAATAAAAAAATAATATAAAAAGGAGAAGAGGTATGAAAAAGTTTTTAAAAGAATTTAAAGAATTCGCACTTAAGGGCAATGTTATGGACATGGCAATCGGTGTAATCATCGGTGGCGCATTTGCTGCAATTATTACAGCATTTACCGAAGATTTCATCAATCCGCTTATCTCAGCTATCGGTGGAGCTGAGGTGGCAGGAAGAACCGAGATAGGAAATACAGGTGCTTATATTGAGTGGGGAGCATTTATTACTGCAGTTATTAATTTCTTAATTGTAGCATTTGTTTTATTCCTTATGCTGAAGGCTATGAATAAACTCATGACTATAGGTAAGAAGAAGGAAGAAGAAGCAAAAACTACTAAGGTTTGTCCTTATTGCAGAACAGAAATTGATATCAAAGCTATCAAGTGCGCACACTGTACTTCAGATGTTCCACTTGAGCCGGTTGAAGAAGATTAAAAAAGGTATTGCCAAATTTTTTCTTCTGTGATAATATAAGCAAAGTGTGTTAAATTTATTTGCTATTTTTAGGAGGTTTTTCAATTGAAAACAGCGTTAATTATAATATTTATAATAATTTCAATAGTGTTATCCATCATTGTATTGATGCAGGAAGGAAAAGAAGGCGGACTTACAAGTTCTATAAGCGGAGGCGGTGCCGATACTTATTGGAGCAAGAACAAAGGTAAATCAAAGGAAGCAGTACTTAGAAAGATTACAGCAGTGCTTGGTTTCTTATTTATGCTGATTGCTTTGTTATTATCTTCAAAGTTTTTAAATTAATCTTTGATTTATAAGCCCACAGATTTTTCTGTGGGCTTTAATTATTCATTATAGAAAAAACATATAAAGAAAAAATGACCGATATGATTTGTAATAAAGTGATAATTCGTTTATAATTAAAGGATATAAATTGTTTTTTATCAAGAGGATTATGGCTTTGAATAGTATTATTTATAATCTGGAGTCAAATAATAATTTAAATGACAATGATTTGACTTGTTTGTTGGAGACTGATATCTATGACGATGAGCTTCATAAAGTCGCAGATAAAGTCAGAAAAGAAAACTATGGCAATTTTGTATATATAAGAGGGCTTATAGAGTTTACGAATTATTGTAAAAATGATTGCTATTATTGTGGTATAAGAAGAAGCAACGATAAATCTGACAGATACAGACTTAACAAAGATGAAATTTTAAAATGTTGTAAAACCGGATATGAGCTTGGAATTAGAACTTTTGTACTGCAAGGTGGCGAGGATTCTTATTATAATGATAATTTAATTTGTGACATTGTATCAGATATACACAAATTATATCGGGATTGTGCAATTACCCTGTCTATAGGGGAAAAATCCTATGAAAGTTATAAATCTTATTTCGATGCCGGAGCAAAAAGATTTTTACTCAGACATGAAACAGCCAACGAAGAACATTATGCAAGGCTTCATCCGGAAATAATGTCGCTTGAAAACAGAAAGAGATGTCTGTTTGATTTAAAGAAGATAGGTTATCAGGTGGGTTCGGGATTTATGGTAGGTTCGCCTTACCAGACAACTCAAAATATTATAGAAGATTTACGTTTCTTACAGGAGCTTGAGCCTGATATGATAGGAATAGGTCCATATATTAACCATAAGGATACACCTTTTGCAGGTAAGAAAAATGGTACTTTGGAACTTACTTTAAGGCTTGTATCTGTTTTAAGACTTATGTTTCCTTATGCTCTTATACCTGCGACAACAGCTCTTGGAACTATATCTTTAAACGGCAGGGAGCTTGGACTTAAATCCGGTGCAAATGTCGTTATGCCAAACCTTTCACCTGTTGAAACACGAAAAAAATATGATTTATATGAAAATAAAATCTGTACCGGCGAGGAAGCGGCAGAATGCCTGGGATGTCTTGAAAGAAGAGTGGAGTCAGCCGGATATAGAATAGTTACTGATATAGGAGATGTAAAAAAACATGCTTAACCAATTTTCAAGAACTGAACTTATATTTGGCAGGGAAGCTATGGACAAACTTGAAAAATCAAGAGTTGCGGTATTTGGCGTAGGCGGCGTAGGCGGATATACAGTTGAAGCACTGGCACGGTCCGGAGTCGGGGCACTTGATATAATTGATGATGATAAGGTGTGTCTTACCAATATAAACAGACAGATAATTGCTACAAGAAGTACTGTCGGTAAATATAAGGTTGATGTCGCAAAAGAAAGAATCCTTGATATAAATCCAAAGTGTGAGGTCAGGACATATAAAACCTTTTATCTTCCGGAAACCAAAGATGAATTTGATTTTACAGAGTATGATTATATAGTTGATGCCATAGATACAGTAACCGGCAAGCTTGCACTTGTTGTAAATGCAAAAACAGCAGGAACACCTGTTATATGTTCCATGGGAGCCGGAAACAAGGTTAATCCTTATATGTTTGAGGTCGCTGATATATATGAAACTTCGGTATGTCCACTGGCAAAGGTCATGAGATATGAATGTAGAAAAAGAGGTATAGATAAGCTTAAATGTGTATATTCCAAGGAAAAGCCTATACGACCTTTGGAAGATATGTCCATAAGTTGTCGTGAAAACTGTATATGCCCGCCTGATACAAGAAAATGCACCGTAAAACGTGATATTCCGGGTTCAAATGCATTTGTTCCATCGGTTGTCGGACTTATAATAGCCGGTGAGGTTATAAAAGATATAACACATTTTGACAGAGGAGAAAGATAGGTCGATTTATGCAGAATATTCAGTCGGTACTCATTTCTATGAAAACATGCCGGATATATTTATTAAATGCAATTTGACTGAATTAATATTTTGAGGAGAATATATAATCGAGATGGCAAGGGATTTAACAGATGTTCAAAAAATAGAACAAAGCATAACAAAGAAATATAGAAAAAAGCTTTGGACTCCTTTTATTAAAGCAATAAAGACGTATGAACTAATTAAAGAAGGAGATAAGATTGCCGTATGTATATCAGGTGGTAAGGATTCTATGCTTATGGCTAAGCTGACTCAGATGCTTCAGCGTATAACAGAGGTCGATTTTGAAGTTGTATATCTCGTTATGGATCCCGGTTATAACAAGCTTAACAGGGATAAGATAGAAAGCAATGCCGGGCTTTTGGATATTCCTATAACGGTATTTGAAACAGATATATTTGATGTTGCAAACAGTACCGGAGATTCACCCTGTTATCTGTGCGCAAGGATGAGAAGAGGCCATCTTTACAATAAAGCCAAAGAACTTGGCTGTAATAAAATTGCTCTTGGTCATCATTTTTCCGATGTAATTGAAACTACCGTTATGGGTATGTTTTATGGTTCACAGCTGCAGGCTATGATACCGAAGCTTCACAGTAAGAATTTTGAAGGAATGGATCTTATACGTCCTTTATATTGCATACACGAGGATGATATAATATCATGGTGCAGATATAATGATTTGGAATTTATACAGTGCGCCTGCAGATTTACTGAAAGCTACACAAACAGTCATGATGGTATAGGTGAGAGTAAAAGGCAGGAGATTAAACATCTTATAAAAGAATTAAGGAAAACAAACCCGGGTATAGAAAGAAGTATATTTAACAGTTTACATAATGTTTGTCTTGATACATTTCCGGGATATAAATCTGAAAATGAAGAACATAGCTTTCTTGAAAGATTTAATAAAACAAATAATGAAAACAAATAATGAAAACAAATAATGAAAACAAACAATGACAATAAATAACTTTAATTGTAAATGGATGATTAAAACAGAAGGTATAATTTAACACATAATCGGAGGACTTTAATTATGGGAGAAAAAAGAGAAATTATAAAAGAAAAATTGTATAATTTTATATGTGATAAAGAGTACAAGCCTATGCGACTTAAGGACATAAGGTTTTTGCTTCAAGGTTCTAATGAAGATAAAAAACGTGTGGAGCAGGCTTTAGAGGAGCTTGTTAAAGAAGGCAAGATAACTGTTACTCCAAAAGGAAAGTATAAAAAAATGGATGACAATCTGCTGGTCGGTATATATATCGGCAACAAAAAGGGATATGGGTTTGTAAGAGTCGAAGGCGAGAAAGATGACTATTTTATACCGGCAAGAGACAGTCTCGATGCATTTAATTCGGACAGGGTTGTTATTAAGCCTGCTGATTATCAGATGCCGGGTAAAAGAAAAGAAGCAAAGGTCATGGAGATACTTGAAAGAGGGATGCAGGTTGTTGTGGGTACCTATGATAAGCAGGGAAGCTTTGGTTTTGTAATCCCGGATAATCAGAAGGTTGCCGATGATATATATGTCGCAGTAGAAAACTCTATGGGAGCCATGAGCGGTCATAAGGTTGTATGTCAGTTGCTCTCCTATGGAGAAAAAAGAAAATCACCTGAAGGAAAGATAGTTGAGATACTTGGACATGTCAATGATCCATCAACAGACATAATGTCTGTAGTTCGCGCATATGATATACCGGTGGAGTATCCTGAAAAGGTTATGGATTCATTGAAAGAAATTCCTGACGAGGTGAACCCTTTGGATATCGAAGGAAGACATGATTTCAGAGAACTTCACACCGTTACCATAGACGGAGAGGATGCAAAGGACCTTGATGATGCGATAACGCTTTCCTTTGAGAACGGAATCTATACACTGGGTGTCCATATAGCAGATGTATCACACTATGTAAAGGAAAAATCTCCGCTCGATAAAGAAGCTCTTAAAAGAGGTACAAGCTGTTACCTGGTCGATAGCGTTATACCTATGATTCCTCATAAACTTTCGAACGGTATATGTTCATTAAATGCCGGAGTTGACAGACTTACATTGAGCTGCGTGATGGATATAGATAAAAAAGGCAAGGTTATAAACCACTATATAACCGAGGGCGTTATAAATGTAAATGAAAGAATGACATATACCAATGTCCAAAAGATTTTAGAACGCTCTGATGAAGAGGTTTTGTCAAGGTATGACTATCTTGTATATATGTTTGATATGATGAAAGAACTTTCGTCTATCATAAGATCATCAAGACATAAGAGGGGGTCAATTGATTTTGATGCACCTGAAACCAAGATAATTGTTGATGAAAATCATAAACCGGTTGAGATAAAACCATATGAGAGAAATACTGCTACGGATATAATAGAGGATTTTATGCTTATGGCCAATGAAACCATAGCAGAGGATTATTTCTGGCAGGAACTTCCGTTTGAGTATAGAGTTCATGAAGATCCGGATCAGGAGAAGATGGAACAGCTATCACATTTTATGGGTAATTTTGGACTTTATTTTAAGTCACAGGGTGAAGAGATACATCCTAAGGAGCTTCAGAAAATCCTTGCTAAGATAGAGGGAGAACCGTATGAAGCACTTATAAGTAAAATGATGCTTCGTTCCATGAAACAGGCAAGATATTCTACAGAATGTACCGGACACTTTGGATTGGCATGTAAGTATTATTGTCATTTTACATCACCTATAAGAAGATATCCGGATTTGCAGATTCACAGAATTATAAAAGAAAATCTTCATGGTGATTTGACTGAAAAAAGAATCAGTCACTACAAGAGAATACTTCCTATGGTTGCCGATGATAATTCATCCAAGGAAAGACGTGCGGAGGAAGCAGAAAGAGAAGTAATAAAACTTAAAGAAATAGAATATATGTCTGAGCATATAGGTGACGAATTTGATGGCGTGATATCCGGAGTTACATCAAGCTATATATTTGTTGAACTTGAAAATACAGTGGAAGGTGCCGTATCGATTGCATATATGAATGATGATCTGTATTTCTTTAACGAAGAAGAGTATGCGATGATCGGAAAGAACAAGGGAAAAAAATATCAGCTTGGAGATAAAGTAAGGATAAAAGTATTAAATTGTGATAAAATCAAGAAAAATATTGATTTTTCCATAATTGATGATAATATAGAGTAGTATGTATTTTGATTTCTTATGATATAAATTGTTGTATTTTTCAAGAAATTAAAATATAATTGGGAGAGTAGTTATGGCTAAGCAAAGTGGTATAAAATTAATTGCTAATAATAAAAAAGCCTACCATGATTATTTTATAGAGGAAACCTACGAGGCGGGTATAGAGCTCGTTGGAACAGAGGTTAAATCTTTAAGAATGGGCAAGTGCAGTATAAAAGAATCCTTTGTCGGAATAGACGATGGAGAAGTATTTGTACACAGGATGAATATATCACCATATGAAAAGGGTAATATATTTAATAAAGATCCGCTTCGAACCAGAAAGCTTCTGCTGCATAAGTATGAAATAAATAAACTTATTGGCAAACAACAGCAAAAGGGGTATACTATAGTTCCGCTTAAGGTTTATTTTAAAGACAGCAGAGTCAAGGTTGAGATTGGACTTGCAAAAGGCAAAAAGCTTTACGATAAACGAGAGGATATAGCCAAAAAAGATGTAAAACGTGAAGCTGAAAGAGATTTCAAAGTAAGAAATCTTGGATAATCGGATATAATTTAATATAATTATTCCGAAATATATAAAAGATAAAGATAGTTAAAAGACTATATAAGGAGAGAAACTATGAGTCAGGCAAAGGTTGACAGATATAAGAAAGAAAAGAAAAACAGAGCAAAAGAGATAAAAAAGAAAAAAGTCATAAAAGCAGTATGGGTTATTGTTATAGCTTTATTTGTCGGAGCGTGTATAGGATATCCTCTCGGTAAAAAGCTTTATAAGGTTAATGCTGAAAAAAGAAAAGCAAACGAAACAGTAACAACTGCATATTATGATGCATGGATGAGCAACTACTGGAAGGCCAATTACAGTGAAAAGCTTGGATTGGCATCCGGGGATACTGAGGATGCAACCGGTACGGATGCTGATTACAGCACTTCTACAGATGCATCTGATATAGATGAGACAGGTGTAACACCGATAGATGCAGACTAAATAATAGGTCTGATATCATATATAATAACTTCTGCACACCGTACAATTATAAGGGGTTGTACCGGTTTCGACGGGGGTTTAGAAATTATGTTAGCCGTTCATGGACCAGGAGGCCATGTAAAAAACCTGGAAAACTTAAATATAAACGCAGAAGACAATTTTGCATTAGCTGCCTAGTTGCAGCTTGTCAGCCCCGGGTTAACCCACGACCCGGGATACTGGCATCGACTTAGTGGGAAACTCTTAGGTCAAAGCTTTGAGATTTAAGAAAATTTATGAAGCTACTAAGGTGATGAGCCTGTCTATGGGCGCTTTGCCGAGGGAATGTTAAATCATAAGACTGTAACGGGAGAAGATGTAATGGAAGAGCCTTCGGACGCGGGTTCGATTCCCGCCAGCTCCACTATAAGGATTCTAAAAAATCGCCGTAAGGCGATTTTTTGATGTCTTGGGTTTGTCAGGTAGAGTGTTCATATTTTTTTAATTATATATTTTGCATATTCGTTTATTTTGTCCATATCCTGTAAAAAAGTATCATTTAGCTCTATGTAGCTTTCTTTATCGTCATAATTAACCTTATATCCGGTTATGATATCACCGTCAAGCTGGGTTATAAAATATCCGGATTGTTTGACGTAGCAGGTTTCTTTGGTCGCTTTTTCACGATATTCCTTATCTACATAGGTTGCGACACTTTTATGTATGGCTCTGTCTTCAACGGGAAGAAAATAGTAATCCTTGTAATCGGCAAAGAAAAACTTAAGTGTATCTTCATATATCTGAACAGTAAGTGTTGCATCGTTTTGATAGCCTGTCAAAGTGATTCCTGCATGACTTTTTGATATACGCTTTGGAATTTCGTTTTCAAGTGATAATGAAAATTGCAACTTATCTTTTCGCACATTCATGGATTTTACGGTAAATGCGCCCTCAAAAAGTCTGATATAAGAGATAAGACAGCAGCTATATATAAGTCCTTCGATATCTTCAAAATTATGCTGGAGTAAGAGCTGTTCTTTTTTATCATCAGGCTTATTAAGATATTCTTTATATATTTTTATCAAATCGCCACCCGAATACTTATCAAGTCTGTTTATATCAAGAAATCTTTCGACGGTCTTTTGTTTTAGATTATCAAGGTGAAGTATGTCCTTAAAAGGTCTTATCTTTTTATACAGATCATAGCTTTCAAGGGGATCAAAAGAATAATTAAGCTTGTATTCTGTGATTTTTTTCTCTATATAAGGTATGTCAAAACCATCTCCGTTATAGTGAATTATGGTTTTGAATTTTTTGATATAATCAAAAAAACTGTTTATGATTTCTTCTTCTGAATCCCCGTCGTCGTTGAACCATTGGGTTATAAAAAGTTCTCCGTATTCATAGGAGGCACAGCCAATCAGATACAGAGTAGTAGTTTGAGCAGCAAATCCGGTGGTTTCTATATCAAATATAACGATATCTTCCCTGTTAAAGTATCTGTCAAGCTGTATATATTTATTTTCTCTGGCTTTGTTCTTGATAATTATCATATATTTATCCTTGAGGTTTACAATTTATTAATACAAGTTTAACACATTTATCACTATTTAACTACTTGTTTTTTTTCAGTAATTATGGTAAGATTTTATTTATGAATTCACAGGTACGGAGGAAAGCTACATGATAAAACCAATAGATATTAAAACCCAGAAGTTTAAAAAAGGCCTTTTTGGTTACAAGGCTGCAGATGTAGATTCATTTGTAGACTCTGTCTACAGAGCTTATGAAGAAGTTTACAATGAAAGAAATAAATTCGAGGAAGATCTTGAAAAGCTTAATTCTTCATTACAGGAAAACAGACTTAAGATGTTTGAATTGGAGAATCAGGTTGCCAAGGCTTCAACATTTGATGATACTGAGGCTAAGAAGGAAGCTGAAAAAATTATTAATAATGCCAAAGAACAGGCTGCTAAGATAATTGCCAATGCAAAGGCACAGAGCGAAAAGATTGAAAATATTGCATCAGCTGAACCTGTTAAGGAAGAACCTAAGGTTGAACCGGTTAAAGAAGAGCCTGTTAAGGAATCGGCTTCATCAAGATTCTTTAAAAAGGCTGAGGAAGAGGTTAAGCCGGCAGCTGCAAGCTCAAGTGATGAAGATGATGATGAGATTTTCGTCGGTGAAATTGAAGATGCCAGAAAGCCTGACAGAATGATGATAGGTGACGGTGAAGAGGAAGAAGAAGCAGATTTCGAATTCTTATAAGATTTATTTGGAGGGTGTTGCCGATTATATTACGGCAACACCTCTTTTTACTATATATGTGTCGAAAGGATAGATATATGTACGCATACATAAAAGGAAAAGTTGAATATGTAGATGTTGACAGTTTTATAATTGATAATAATGGCATAGGATACAGGATTTTAACGAGTACAAATGTCACATCCAAGTTAAAAATTCATGATGATATAACTACTTATACATATCTTAATGTGAGAGAGGATGCACTTACTTTATTTGGCTTTTTATCAAATGAAGAGGTGGCGGTTTTTAAACTGCTTATATCCGTCAGTGG
>CADCDW010000083.1 GCA_902800325.1 uncultured Lachnospiraceae bacterium | reverse complement strand
GGCTTGCTTCAAATGCCGGTCCGCACGCGGCTGATGATGCCGAAAGACATCCTTTATGGTTAAGTATCATTTCACCGTTAGTACCAAGGTCTATAAATAGGCAGTTATATTTATCATCCAAATATACGCCTTCGGAGTCTGTTGACTCAGATATACTGTAATATGTATTTAAATTAAATCCGGCTTTATGTATATTACTTAGATAGTTATATCCGGATAATATATCTCCGCCTATGAATGCACTTACACATCCGGTCAACAATACGTCGCAATTAAATTTAATATTATTTCCAAATATTTTATAAGCATTTGTAACAACGGATTTTTTTAATACTGTCGGATAAGGACTTTCACCCATGCCACTTATATCGTATTCAAGCAATATGCTTATCATGGTTGTATTACCGGATAAGCATATTTTATCTATATCACTATATTTAAATTTATTATCAGCAACTTCAGTATCAATTGCAGCAAGTAAATCAGATACCGCAAGTTCCTTTAGCTTGGCAAGAAAAGACCTGTCCCTCTTGACCGTATTGATTCTGTTTATCACATCACGACCATAAAGAGATTGTCTGTTATGAAAGCTTTTTTCGAAGATAATTATATTTTTATCGCTATCATAAAAAGCCATATCAATGTTGGTTGTTCCTACATCTACTGCAATTTTAATCATTAGAATATCGCCTTTGGTTTCTTTTCAATAGGTCTGTAACCTCTGTCGTTTAATGCATTTAAAATCTGCTCCTTATGCTCAGGGCCAAAAGCTTCTATAGTTATAACAAGTTCAACAGCCGAATTACGATTTATGGTTACAAACTGGTTATGTTCAAGTTTAATAATATTTCCCTTTAAGTCCGCTATAACACCTGCAACATTTTGAAGTTCTCCCGGTTTATCAGGAAGAAGTACAGATACATTAAATATACGACTTCTTGCGATAAGTCCATGCTGAACAACAGATGAAAATGTTATAACATCCATATTGCCGCCACTAAGTATACTTACAACCTTTTGTCCCTTTGGCTCAAGATGCTTTAATGCAGCTACTGTAAGAAGACCGCTGTTTTCTACAAGCATCTTATGATTTTCAAGCATATCCAAAAATGCCACTATAAGTTCGCTGTCTTCTACAGTTATTATATCATCAAGGTTTTCCTTAAGATATGGGAATATTTTAGTTCCGGGAGTTTTAACGGCTGTACCGTCTGCTATGGTATCAACTACATCAAGAGTTGTTACTTCACCATTTATAAGTGAAACCTTAAGGCAAGCCGCACCCTGAGGCTCTACTCCTATAACCTTTATATTGGGATTAAGCGTCTTGGCAAGTGTTGAAACGCCTGTTGCAAGGCCTCCTCCACCAATAGGTACAAGTATAATATCAGCAAATGGTAACTCTTTAATTATCTCCATGGCAACTGTACTCTGTCCTGTTGCAACATCAAGGTCATCAAAAGGATGAACAAAAGTATAACCGTTTTCTTCTGCTAATTTAAGAGCATATTGACAGGACTCGTCATATACTTCACCGTACAATACGACCTCAGCACCGTAAGATTTGGTTCTGTTTACTTTTATAAGAGGTGTGGTTGTAGGCATAACAATCGTAGCCTTTACTCCATATGCTTTAGCTGCATATGCAACTCCCTGCGCATGATTGCCGGCAGATGCGGTTATAAGACCTCTTGCTCTTTCTTCGTCGGAAAGAGTGCTTATCTTATAATAAGCCCCTCTGATTTTATATGCACCTGTAAGCTGCATATTTTCAGGCTTTAAATATACTTTATTGCCACACTGTTGTGAAAAAAACTCACTTTCTATAAGTGGTGTAGGATGAACCACCTTACTTACTATCTCATATGCCTTTTCAAATTTATCAAGTGTCATTATTATATCTCCTTATGAATAAACATTCTGCACAAAATGTACAGCTAATTACGAAACGTTATACTATTTACTATACGTCGAAGAGATCATCATCATTTTTTATTTTTTCAATATCGCTGTCAACGATTATCTCTATATCAGATTTTATATCAAAATCAGCAAACAATGCATTGACATAGTTTGTAGGGTCAAACCTTTGCAAATCATCAACCTGTTCACCGATTCCTATATATTTGACCGGAACGTTTAATTCGGATTGTATTGCGATAGCTATGCCACCCTTGGCAGTTCCGTCAAGCTTGGTTATTATAATACCATTTATCTCAGTAACTGAGCTAAACTGTCTTGCCTGCTCAAGTGCGTTCTGACCTGTCGTACCGTCGAGAACAATTAAAGACTCTACATTGGCTTCAGGATACTCCCTGGATATTACTCGCCTCATCTTACCAAGCTCATCCATAAGATTCTTTTTATTGTGTAGTCTTCCTGCTGTATCTATAAGAAGAATATCTGTATTTCTTGACTTTGCGGCAGATACTGCATCATAAACAACTGCAGAAGGATCTGCTCCCTCTCCCTGAGCAATTATATCTACACCGGCACGATTTGACCATGTTTTAAGCTGATCGATGGCAGCAGCCCTGAAGGTATCGGCAGCAGCCATAAGTACCTTTTTACCTCGTTTTTTATATTGGGCGGCAAGTTTTCCTATGGAGGTTGTCTTACCGACACCGTTTACTCCTATCACAAGAACAACTGTCTTTTTATCCTCAAAATCATAGGCTGTGTCATCAACTGACATCTGGTCTCTGATTATATTAACTATAAGCTGTTTGCAAGCCTCGGCTTCTTTTATCTTTTGTTCTTTAACCTTAACCTTTAAATCGTCGATGATTTTTTCAGTTGTCTCAACACCAAGGTCAGCCATAACAAGTGTTTCCTCAAGCTCATCATAGAAATCGTCATCAATCTCATTAGCTTTAAACAGATTGGCAAAGCTTTCCGCAAAGCTGTTTCTGGACTTAGTAAGGCCTTCTTTTAATCTTGCAAAAAAACCTTTTTTCTTTTCTGTATCTTCATTGGTTATTTCCTCATTTTCTTTAATTATTTCTTTTTCATTTTTTGATTCATTTATATCAGAATCGTTAAAAATAACTTTTTCATCTTGTGAATAATCTTCTGATTTATCGTCTATATCTTTTATATTGTTATTTAAAAGACCATAATCACTTGTGATATTTTCTTCTTCCTTTTTTTTCTTTCCAAAACCAAACATAATCTCCTCCTGAATATTTAATTAAATATATTGTTTTAACCAATCCGGCATATTAGGATCATCAAGCATCCATATTTCTTCTATATTTTCACTTTGATCCCAAGTATTTTCCTTACCATCAAAAAACTTTTCTCTATGACATTTATATTTTTTTACCTCATTACCTTCAAGTCTATATTCATTCCAATAATAATTATGATCCCCATAACCTTTCCATTCATTAGTTCTATAAATAATCATATTTCGTACCTTTCTTTTTTGTAATTTTGGTGATGGGTCGGCGCCTGTGATAATTCATAAGCAGGTACTGTGAGCCCACCGGTACTTAGCGAGGTATTATCGAGCTTAGTACCGTTGTGTGGCGAGGGTAGCGAGAGCGTGCCTGCAATGAATTAATCACAGGTGCCGGCCCATCTTCAAAAATTAAATTTCTTAATCATCCAATTCACTTTCAATCATATTGACAGATACAAGAGTCGATACACCTTTTTCCTGCATTGTTATACCATAAAGTATATCGGCAGCCTCCATAGTACCCTTTCTATGGGTTATAACTATAAACTGTGTATCCTTAGTAAGCTTATTAAGATACTTGGCAAATCTCTTAACGTTAGAGTCATCGAGTGCCGCCTCAATCTCATCAAGAAGACAGAAAGGTGACGGTTTAAGACTCTGAATTGCAAATAAAAGTGCTATCGCAGTAAGAGATTTTTCACCACCGGAAAGCTGCATCATGTTTTGAAGTTTCTTTCCCGGTGGCTGAGCTATAATCTTTATGCCTGTTTCAAGGATATCCTCCTCATCAACAAGCTCAAGATCAGCCTTACCACCGCCAAAAAGTTCTTTAAATACAGATGCAAACATAACTCTTATATCTTTAAACTTTTCGGCAAACTGCTCTTTCATGGCTCTGTCAAGTTCTTCAATTATAGATACCAGATTAGCCTCAGCCTTAACTATGTCATCATGCTGGGACTTTAAAAATTCATATCTTTCAGATACTGACTTATAGTCTTCTATAGCGTTGACATTGACAGGTCCGAGTTCCTTAATTTTATTCTTTATTGCAGATATTTCTCTCTTTAACTCCTTAACATCGGTAAATTTATCATCTTTAAAGCTAACCGCCGAATTATATGTAAGCTCGTATTCCTCCCACATATAATTATTAAGATGTTCACTTTGTTCAGAAAGCTTTTCAATAGAAGTATTTATCTTAAATGCAGACTTGTCCAAACCGTTTATCTGCTCCGACAATGCTTCACGCTTATTGAAAAAGTCCTTATGGCTTTCGTTCAAAGCATTACGTTTTTCATTATATTCAATGAGCTTTTGCTCTTTAATACCGATTATTCTGATATTTTCTTCAAGTATTTTCTTGGTTTCTTCAACTTTTTCAGTAAGACTAAGAATCTCACTCTCACTTGAATTAAGCTTATTTTTTAAATCTTCTAAATTATGCGTTGCTTCATTTTGAGCTGCTTTAACTCGTGTAACATTTTGAAGAATAAAATCATACTGCTGTTTAACGGTATTAAACTCAAGATTAAGCTTATTTATATTCTCCTGAGATTTTTCAAGATTTTCTTTATCCGTAACAAGCTCTTTTTCAAGCTTTTCAATTTTTGCTTCAAGTTCTTTTACGGCTTTTTCCTGTTCATGATTACTGTTATATAATTCTTCCTTATTGGCATTTATATCATTTATTTGGTTGGAAAGATCATTATTTTCCCTGCTTATACCTGCAAAAGCTCTGGATATTTCGCTAAGCTTTTCTTCAGTCTGATTGAGATTAAGCTCAAATGTATTTTTTCTTATGTTTATATTTTGAATATTTTCGGTAAGCTTATCTTTACTTAAAATCAATTCATCACGTAAAGCTATGAGTTTTGATACATTGGCTTCTGATTCGGTGTGAAGTTTCTTTAACCTCTCGATTTCTTCTGTGATTTCGTCAAGCTCACGTTTTCTACCAAGCAGATTAGATGAATTCTTAAATGCACCGCCTGTCATAGCACCGCCCGGATTGATAAGTTCTCCGTCAAGTGTAACTATCCTGAGACTCTGCCTGAATTTCCTACCGATACTCATAGCGTTGTCAATATTATCAACTACAATAATTCTGCCCAGCAAATGATTGATAATCACATCAAATTTACTATCGCATTTTACTAAAGATGCAGCAGTTCCGATAAATCCTCTTTCATTTTTTACATCAGAATTTATACCGCCTCTTTCAACAATTGAATTAATAGGTAAAAATGTAGCACGACCATATCTGTTGGTCTTTAAATACTCTATCATCTTTTTGGCAGTGACATCATCTTCAGTTACTATGTTTTGTATACTTCCTCCAAGAGCTGTTTCAATAGCTGTTTCATATTTTTTATCTACTTCTATGATATCAGCCACAACACCTATAATCTTAGGGTTATTTTGCTTTTGCTCCATAACCCTCCTGATACTGTTACCATATCCGTCATATCGTTCTGTAAGGTTTCGTAAAGCTTCTTTTTTTGATCCCAGAGCAACTATCTGATTATTGTAATTCTTAATCTCTTCCTGAAGCTTTGACGTATTATCGGAATTATCTCCCAAATCAGCCACTGCTTTGTTTAAAAGAGCATTTTGCTCTTTTAATTCTTCTTCCATCAAAGCAAGACTCTTCTGAAGATTTTCCTGTTCAAGTTTATACTTTTCTTCCTCACTCTTTTGCTCTAAAAATCTGTGATTGAGTTCACTTTTTCTGAGGTTGATATTCTCAAGCATAGTATCATAACGTCCAACCTTAGCCTTAAGAGTACCACCCTCATTTAAATATTCAATTATATCGCTCTTTGAATCTTCTATTTCCTGTTCTTTATCAGCGATAGATTTTTTTAGCTCATCATATGCCGAATTGGCTTCATCAAGCACATCATCAGCACTGTCGAGTTTCTCATCCATCTCAGTTTTTTGTTCATACAAAGAAGAAAGCTCGTTCTTATATTTTTCAATATCAGCATTTCCCTTTTCAATCTGGGAAAGTACATCCGTCTTACCACTCTTATACGACTCTATCTGCTGATTTAAGAGATTTACTTCACCCTCGTATTTCTGATTTGAAAGCTTTTTTTCGTGAATTTCATTTTTGGTCTCATCTATAGCTTCGTTATATCCGGAAAGCTCATTTTCTATACGGTCATATTCTTCCTTTGCCTTGTCAAATTCACCGCGAAGTCTTATAGCATCTTCTTCAACTATATTAAGATTCTTCTCATATTCGGACATCTGCTCCCTTGTACTGTCTACATCAAGAAGAAATGCGTTAATATCAAGTTTTTTAAGCTCATCCTTATATATGAGAAAACGCCTTGCGGTTTCTGACTGTTCCTTAAGTGGACCAACCTGCTTTTCAAGCTCGGAAAGAATATCATTTACTCTTGAAAGATTATCTCTCTCATTTTCAAGTGATTTTTCGGTTGCAAGTTTGTTTTTCTTATATTTAACGATACCAGCAGCCTCATCAAAAAGTTCACGTCTTTCTTCAGGCTTACCACTCAGAATTCTTTCTATCTGACCCTGTCCTATTATAGAATATCCTTCTTTACCTATACCGGTATCAAAGAAAAGTGAATTAACATCTTTTAATCGGCTGACAACACCGTTGATAAGATATTCACTCTCACCCGAACGATAAACACGTCTTGCGACAGTAACCTCATTATAATCTATAGGAAGACTATGGTCACTGTTATCGAGTGTTATGGCAACATATGCTGAGCCTTGCGGTTTTCTCAGCTCTGTTCCCGAAAAGATAACATCCTCCATCTTTGCACCACGAAGCTGCTTGGCACTTTGTTCTCCCAAAACCCATCTTACAGCGTCGCCGACATTACTTTTACCTGAACCATTAGGCCCGACAATTCCGGTTATACCATTATTAAATTTAAATAATATTTTGTTTGCAAAGGATTTAAATCCATAAATCTCAATACTTTTTAAATACATATATATCTACCTGACCAATTCTTAGTATATCAGTTCTAAATCAAACATAATCATAGTATGATTTTTAAGTCATTTATCTCTTTTAAAGCATTAAAAGCGGCTGTCTGTTCTGCTGTTTTTCTGGAATGTCCCTTTCCGTTTGCGTTTATCTTATCTCCCACAAGTACTTCAACATAAAACGTCTTATCGTGCTCAGGGCCTTCCTCATTTAACAAATTATAAGAAATCTTATATGAATTCTTCTGAGCATATTCCTGAAGTCTTGTTTTTGAATCATAAAAAAGTTTTTTGTGTTCAATATCAGTAAGCAAAAAAGTTCTGACAAATCTATCAGCTTCATCAAGTCCACCATCTATATATATAGCTCCAAGTAAAGACTCAAACATATCACACAATATGGAATCTCTGTTGCTCCCTCCGGAAAGCTTTTCTCCTTTACTGAAAAAACCATACTGTCCAAGCTTAAGTTCTCTTGAAATCTTTGAAAGTGTAAACTCACATACCAGACTTGCGCGAAGCTTTGTCAGCTCCCCCTCCGCTTTTTCCTTATACTCGTCAAATAAAAATCTGCTTACTAGAAATTCAAGTATAGCATCTCCTAAAAATTCATATCTCTCGTAGGACTCACGACTTTTTATCATAAGTTCATTAGCATATGATTTATGTGTAAATGCTATATCAAGATGAGAAACATCTTTAAACTTATATCCAATTTTTTTTTCCAATTCATCATAATTATTCATTATCGCTGCCACCTTCAAAAGCTGCCACTATCTTACCGCTTACATCATTTTTTATAAAATTTCTGCACTGGAATATAGCAGTTTTAACTTCAGTATTCTTTGAATTGCCATGTATTTTAACAACAAGCCCCTTTAATCCGAGAAGAGGAGCTCCTCCTTTATCATTTGCGGCAAAACGCTGAAAACGCTGTTTCATGGTCTTTTTTATAAGAAGTGCACCTATCTTTGTCTTAAAATTGGTCATAAGCGTAGACTTTATTTCACTCAAAAACATAGATCCAACACCCTCAAAGAATTTAAGAAGACAATTACCGGTAAATGCTTCACAAACAAGAACGTCTGCTTTTCCTTCAGGTATATCTCTTGCCTCTATGCTTCCTATAAAATTAATATCCTTACATTCTCTTAATAAAGGTATAGTCTCTTTTACAAGAGCATTACCCTTTTCATCTTCTGCACCTATATTGATAATAGCCACCCTCGGATTCTTTACACCAACTATACTTTCCATATATATTGATCCCATTTTTGCAAACTGAACCAAAACATCGGGTTTAGCATCAACATTAGCACCGCAATCTATAAGCAGTGCATCATTTTTCTTGGTTGGTATAAGCGGTGCAAGCGGCGTTCTCCTGACTCCTTTTGCACGTCCTACTATAAACTGACCACCGGCAAGTATAGCACCTGAGTTACCGGCTGATATACAGCATTGCGAGGAACCGTCCTTTACAGTATTTAATGCAAGAACCAGGGATGATTCTTTTTTTCTTCTTATTGCATCAACCGGAGCATCATGACAGGTTATAACCTCTGTTGAATTAATAATGGATACTCTGTTTTTATCACAACCATATTTATCAATTAAAGGATTAAGTTCCTTTTCCTTGCCGACTAAAATAATATCAAAATCATCATATTGTTTTAATGCTTCGGAAACCCCAAGAACCATAGGTTCACTTCCGTTATCACCACCAAGGGTATCTATAGTTATTTTCATTCTATCCATTTTAATTCACCTCATAATATACTTTATATAAAAATTCTTATTTCAAAACATAAACATACCAAGATATTATATCCGTTCAAGCAAAAATAGTCAATAATTTAAGGTGCCAATTATTTTTGTAAAAGGCACCTTGAATTATAATTAATTATTCACATTTAATTTATAAGCTGTAATTATTAAGATCATTTGAAATTGCTTCTGAATATTTACTAAGGTCAGCAGATATATTAGATATATTATCTGTTACCTCAAGTATCTTGTTACTTTCTCCTACAATATTCTCACTTAAATTAATTATATTATTAATAGTTGCAACCTGTTCTTCCGTGATTGCAGCATTATTTGAAGCGACATCATTAATCTTAATAATTCCGTCAGCAATTTCATTTAAGCCGTCAGTAGCATTTGTAACGTCATTATAAATTGAATCAAAGGAATCATTTGCCCTTTCAACACTCAGCATACAATTCTGCATATCATACATACAAATATCAGCCTTATTATTTATATCATTGATATTATTTGTAATGTTATCAATAAGCTTGCTTATTGATTCGGTTGCCTCCTGCGACTGATTAGCCAAATCTCCTATCTCAGATGCTACTACAGCAAATCCACGTCCCTGTTCTCCGGCTCTGGCAGCCTCTATGGAGGCATTTAACGAAAGAAGACTTGTTTGAGATGAGATAGCATTGATAGCTTCGGTTATACCTGTTATTTCTTTAACTGTATCACCTGTTAATTTAATGATGTCCGTAAGCTCTTTAACAGTTTCATTGAGTGTTTTCACATTCTCATTCATCTCATTCATTTCTTCCTTACCATTTTGAGATGAATTTACAGTTTCAGAACATAAATCTCTTACGTGGTTAGCATTTTCAGTCAACATTTCAGAAGTGTTGGCAAGATCAGTAGTTGCTTTAGCTACTTCATCTATTGAATCATTCATAGAAGTAATAATCTGATTTAAGTCATCTATTGAGCTGCATTGGTTTTTATTGGCTTCTGAAAGAGAATGTGAAATATTAAGACATTCTCCGGCACTATTGTTCATATCGTTTGAAACCTTAGTCATACCCCGGAGCATATTGCGCATCTTAATAACATACTCATCAAGCTGCTCACTAAGAGTAGTAATTTCGTTATTTCCTTCCGGTTTAATGCTTACAGTGAAATCACCATTACTCATATCATTTATACTGTTGGTGACTCTTGATACAGGGTTAATGTATCTGCTTATTACAACATAAACAAATATAGTCATAAATACTATTAAAACAATTCCTATAATCAAAGTTGCCGTAACAGTTTTTAAAATGTTATCACTTATAAAAGAATACGGAACTACACTTACAACAATCCATGAAGTTTCTTTGATTTCAGTTGCAGTATAAATCATTTTTCCGGAAGATGTTTTTGCTATAACAGCCTTATTGGCATCCATCTTATTCTCAGTATTTAAAGAATCATAGACCTTATTTAATCCCTTTATAACAGAGTCATCACTTTATGTTACGATTTGACCAACCGCTTCCGGAACATTACTGACAATTATTTCATCTGAATTAGTATTGATTATATAATATCGGGCATCCTTGGCACTTGACTCAAAAGAATTTAATTTTTCTGCAACAATATCAAAATTAATATCACTACTTAAAACGACGCCATTTTCTTCATCTAAAAGGACTGAACACGCCAGGCAGGTTTC
>CADCDW010000082.1 GCA_902800325.1 uncultured Lachnospiraceae bacterium | reverse complement strand
AATAGCTACATATTCACCTTCTTCTACAGAAAAATTAATATTTTTAAGTATGGGAACTTCCATATTGCCCTGGGTATAATTTTTATAAATATTTTTTAATTCAAGCAGCATTATTCAGCCTCCTCTCCCGATGGAAGTTCTCCTCCATCCGGTGATTCAACTGCATCAGGATCCTGGCCTGCCTCAGGGTCATCTACTCCCATTGCGTCTGGGTCCTGACCTGCTTCAGGGTCATCTACTCCCATCGCATCAGGGTCCTGGCCTGCCTCAGGATCGTCTACTCCCTTTTCATCAGAGCCTCCCATTTCTTCTTCATACTTTAAGAGCTCATCATAACTATGAGTAGTCTTCATACCCTCTTTAAATCTATCTTCCGGAAAAGCTATATAATCATCAGTGGTGATACCAGCCAAAATCTCATACCTCATCAATTCCGAATCATATTCCCCCAGCTGAACTTCTCTTTTTTCTATTCTTCCTTTTGAATTCTCAGCCCATACATATGCTCCTCCTGCATCCTGAACCACGAAAAATTCATTTAACCATAATCCACTTTTAGCCTCGGTCTGTCCGTAATCCATTTCAATATATACATGCTCACCAAGTATAAGACCGTCTGTATTTTCCAGTTCAATATAAAATGGATAGTTACTTGTGGTTTCTCCACTACCACCGTACATATATTCACTATTGTTATTTTCGGTATGCTCTAAATCAATACTTTTAATTGTTCCCTTCCATGTAAGCGTTTCATCAAGCCTTGAATGTACTATAACACTCTGACCATTGGACATGGATCTGACATTCATTTCACTGGCTGTACCTTTAATCCTTAAGTCACCTGTAGCCATTATAGTAATATATGCTTTTTCGTTATTGCCATTACTACTATTGTTGTAATCAAACTCACTTTCACTTCCTGCAGCCTCTGCAACCGACTCATTAATCTCTTTTACAGTTCCATCCATAGGTGAAACAACTTTATTATTTTCCATAGCAGCCTGCTGTCTGTCAATTTCAAGCTGTTTGGAGCTGGCATCATAATTACTCTGATTCACCTGTGCCTGCAGATTTTGTATCTGGGCCGAATATTCTATTTTATTCTCAGCAGGTGCTTCGTCTCTTTCTTTTACAAGTTCAGCAATTTGCTGATTTGTAGATGTTATACCATTGTTAATATTCTGTAATTCAAGCTGAAGCTGCCTTAATTTAAGCTGCATGGCATCAGTATCATATTCAAATAAGATATCACCTTTTTTAACCGCATCGCCGGCTTTTACATAAAGTGTTTTCACCTTTTTATCGCTATCCGGATTTACGTTTTTTGTTTCCTGAGATTCAACAACACCCATGTAGCGGCTGTCAACAGACACATTTGTACCTACAATATTTTTAACATCTTCTACATATATAATTCCCTCAGGTGCATCGTCATCATCACCCTTAAGAAGAAAATATGCAGTTACTCCGCCTGCTATAGCCAAAAGTACAATAATCGTGATAACTATTTTTAATTTTTTCTTCATATCAACTCTCCCATTATCCTTTTATTCTTTTATATGTTAATTATACTTCGATATGTATAATTCATTTTCTCATCACAATAAATCCTTTAATCCTTGTGTTCTTTGTCCTTTATGTAATCAAACCATTCCTTAATATTTTTTTCATATCCATTATCTCCGGGCTCATAAAATACTCTTCCCAGCAAATTATCCGGCAGATACTGCTGATTCACATAATGCTTAGGATAATCATGAGCATATTTATATCCTACATTTCCAAGATTCTTTGAACCCGAATAATGCGCATCTCTTAAATGATTTGGAACCGCAGAATTACCTGTGTTTTTAACTGCGCTCATAGCATCATATATTGCATTTACCACTGAATTACTCTTTGGAGCACAGGCAACATATATAGCAGCATGTGCAAGTATTATCTGTGATTCAGGCATACCTACACGTTCGACGGCCTGGGCACATGCAGTTGCAACAACTATAGCCTGTGGATCGGCATTACCTACATCCTCGCAGGCACAAATCATAATCCTTCTGGCGATAAACGTAACACTTTCACCTGCATATAGCATTTTTGCCAAATAATAAACAGCAGCATCCGGATCCGAGCCACGCATACTCTTTATGAAAGCCGATATCACATCATAATGGTTGTCACCGTCTTTATCATATTTTATGTTGCGTCGTTGGACACACTCCTCAGCTACCGATAAATCTATATTTATCTTTCCTGTTTTTTCATCTCTTTCAGTTGATAAAACCCCAAGTTCAATCGCATTTAAAGCAGTTCTTGCATCACCCTCTGAAACATCAGCAAGAAAACTTACAGCTTCATCTGTTATAACCGCATCAAAAGCCCCCATACCCTTTTCTTCATCAGATATGGCTCTCCTAATCAATACTTCGATATTTTCTTTAGTTAATGGTTTTAATTGAAAAATTGTAGAACGAGACACAAGGGCATTATTAACTTCAAAATAAGGATTTTCGGTAGTTGCTCCTATAAGTATAACCGTTCCATCTTCAACAAAAGGCAAAAGATAATCCTGCTGTGCTTTGTTGAATCGATGTATTTCATCAACAAACAGTATGGTCTTCTTACCATACATCTTTAGATTATCCTGTGCCTCACTTACAACCTCGCCTATATCCTTTTTTCCTGATGTAGTCGCATTTATCTCTCTGAAGTTAGCACTTGTAGAATTGGCTATAACCATAGCCAATGTTGTTTTACCTGTTCCGGGAGGTCCATAAAGTATTATGGAGCTAAGCTTGTCCGCCTTTATAATACGATACAAAAGCTTATCCTTTCCCAATATATGTTCTTGACCGACAACCTCTTCCAGTGTTGCCGGTCTAAGTCTCTTTGCCAGAGGCGAATCCTTATCTTTAGTTGATTCCCTCATATAATCAAATAAATCCATCTTACTTCAAACCTAATTTCCTTATAATCTCGTCGAATTTTATGATATCGATAGGTTTACACATATACTCCTCATAATCGTCACTTGCATAATTTGAATCAAAGCCTTCATCAAGCGCACTTATCATAATAACTTTACATCTGGAGTCTCTTGCAAGACCTATCTTTCTCTCTGCATCCCTTATAGATGCAAGTGCCTTATAACCATCTATCTTCGGCATCATAATATCCATACAGATAAGATCAAATTTTTCATTGTTATTGACAGCATTTACAAATTCATCCACTGCAGCTATTCCATCTCTGGCAAGTACTACCTCTCCATACTTTGATAATAGCTTCTCCATGAATTTTCCGCTTGCAATATCATCCTCTGCCACCAAAACCTTCATTAATCTTCTTCTCCTTTCTGATCCGAAATTATTAATAAATCAAGCCACTTATTAAGATTTTCCATAAATTCCTCTCTAAATGTCTTTTTATGATATGTAATCCTTCTGTCAAATATATGAGTTGTCAACATCCCCGTAGCATTGTTTGCCAATTCCTCCGGTGTAAATGTATCAACTATTTCACCTTTGGCAATAGCATTTCTAAACATATCAGCTACAAAATTTCTTCGCTGAGTGATAACAAGCGAAATCTTGTCTCTTGTATTTACGTTATGTAATAGTTCTTCATACTGCAACATAAGTGTTGATAGCGTATAATAATTATCATAATAGGACGCATAATCATTAAAGTACATCCTTATTTTCTCAACATATGAAATATCCTTTGAGCTGACTGTATTTCTTATACCATCGTCAAAACTTGAATAATAATCCACAACCTCGACCAAGACCTCGTCGATTCCACTGAAGTATTTGTACATAAGTGCTTCAGAAGTATTTTCTTTCTCTGCAAGATTATGAGTAGTCAATGCAGAAAGCCCCAATTCACTTATTAAATCTATTGCCGAGGATACTATTCTATACTTTCTTGAAACAAAATTGTCTGCCACAAAAAAGCCCCCCTCTCACTTCGTTTATATACCTTCCCCTTACTACTTTTTAATTGTATGCCATTTACCCTATTTTGTCAAATATATAAAGGAAGCTTTGACGTTGTTTTTAGTGTAAAAACATAAGCTAAGCAACGATAAAAGCTGTCATATAAATATGACAGCCCTTTTCAAGCTTTAACTCAACGATATAACAAATCCCAATTCATAATTTTGTACTAATAATACTACAGAATATATTTAAATAGGTACGATGTTACGCGATTAAGTTGTAACTACTTTATAACAGTTACATTTGTTGCCTGAGGTCCCTTTGCACCATCAACAACTTCGAACTCTACAGACTGGTTTTCCTCAAGAGTCTTGAAACCTTCCATGTTAAGACCTGAAAAGTGAACAAATACATCCTGTCCGTTCTCGTCTGTGATAAATCCAAAGCCTTTCTGGGCGTTGAACCATTTTACTGTACCCTTTGCCATGATAAGTCCTCCATAATATAAAATCTCGCATTTTCTATGCTATTTAAAAATAGCACATTGTTCATTTTTAGTCAAGCTATTTAATATCTGTCAGACAATTTTTATACCGGCATTTTCCTTGTATAAATACAAATTATCTGAAAGGAAATCTATCGGATCAATAACGCTTTTATTTACTTCTTTTATAAACATTTTAAGTGATTCAGCATCCTCTTCCAAATTTTCCGGCACAAGAATAAGCTCATGTATACTTGAAGGCACTATATAATATTCACTTGATTTATTGTGGCAAAAATCCTCAAGCATCTCTTTACAGGTTATATATGAAGCGCCATTTATTCCACACTCGTTGGTAAGAACATATATATCATTGTCCGGAACATATAAATTCTGTGGCGACCAAAGCTTTAGTATCTCTGACATCTTTTTTAACATAGGCGGAAATATTTTTTTTGTATTTTCATATGCTATTTTATACAAAGTATGCGTATTTAACCCCCAACTGTCCATAAGAATATTTTTTACTATAGTTGAAGATATATTATTCTCATCTTTATGAACCAGATATCTAAAAGTAACAGCCAAATCCATAAACGGAATAAAAGGACAATCCTCAAGGATTACATGATTTTTTTCATAATTAACAACTTTAATAAATAATTTGTCCTTATAATCTTCAAAATCATTTGCTTTAACTTCTAAATCATCAAGTTTCCTGAGTGAATCCTTATAATTATCAATTATAAGACTTGTTATGTCTGCCATATTGGTTCCCTGCATATAAAGGCCGTAATAGTACTCCATATAAATAGTCGGTGCAGCCTCCTTATCTTTTCCGCACAGCACAAGCCCCTTATATATTACACCGTTATTTTTTACCACTTCCTTTTCATATATCTCTTCGATATCATATATCGACAAAGAATCTCTTAGATTTTCACACACCCTAAAGGTAAACTCGTTTAAATTCATACTGCTTCTCCTATCATTTATAAAAATATATGGGAAAAACGGAATTTAATTAAGATTTTGCAAAGACATATTAATTATATCTATATAATAATTTATATTCAAGCATAAAAAAGGCACCAATGTATCCAAAAGTTTACATTGATGTCCTCAAAGCCTTATATTTACTTGATTATTTCAAAAAAGAAATTATATAATATTTTTTAATAATTCCAAAAATGTCTCCATATCTTTTCTTGTTCCTATGGTTACTCTTAAATAATTATCTATACGAGGTTTGTTAAAATACCTGACAAATATTTTATTTGCTCTTGCTTTATCAAATATTTCTTTAGCAGATATTTTATCATGACTCATAAAAATGAAATTTGTCGCTGAAGGAAGCACCTTAAATCCTATTTTTTCCACTTCAGTCTTAAACCATTCTCGTGTTTTGACAACCTTTGCAACAGTTTCTTTAAAATATTTATCATCTTTTATACTTTCTGCACCTAAAATAATAGAAGGCATATTCATAGTATATGAATTATATGAAAACTTAACATCGCTCATATATTTGATGAGCTTTTCACTTCCCATAGCATATCCTATACGAAGTCCCGCCATGGAACGTGACTTGGAAAACGTTCTAACAACCAAAAGATTATCATATGAATCGATCAAAGGAAGTGCACTCTCTCCTCCAAAATCAACATATGCCTCATCTACTATAACGACCACATCCTGATTGTGCTTTAATATATCTTCTATAAATGAAATCGGTCTGGCTATGCCTGTAGGTGCATTGGGATTAGCTATTACAACGCCGCCATTTTCCTTATAATAATCTTCTGCGTTTATATTAAAGCTGTCATCCAATGCAGGTCTTTCGTAAGGTATCCCAAAAAGTTCAGCCCACACGTCATAAAAGGAATAAGTAATATCAGGAAAAAGAATACTCTTTTCAGAATTAAAAAAAGTCATAAATGCCATGGCAAGCACATCATCAGAACCTACTCCTACAAAAACCTGACTGCTTTTTATGCCATGATAACCGGCTATTTCATCTACGAGAAGCGTAGCCTTATCATCCGGATAAAGCCTTAACTTTTCCAATTCAAATGCTTTTGCTAACACCTTAGGTGAAGGTGGATATGGATTTTCATTGGTATTTAGTTTTATTATATCTTTTTCCTTAGGTTGCTCGCCCGGTACATACGGATCAACCCTTCTTACATTTGCCTCCCAAGCTGACATATTAATTCCTCCTGATTTAAAAATCATAATGCATTTTTTATTAATATTTATTTCAATCTCTTAAGTATCTCAAGAACATAATTCCAATATTTTGCAGTACTATCTATATAAAGCTTTTCGTCTGTCGTATGAATATCCTCCATACGTGGTCCTATGGATACACAATCAAGATTTTTTATCTTTCCCGCAAATATACCGCATTCAAGTCCGGCATGTACAGCCTCGATAGTAGGCTTTTCGCCAAAGAGATCTACATACGCATCAAACATTACTTCCCTAAGTTTGGAATCCTTTTTATATTCCCATGCCGGATAGTCTCCTGTCACTTCTACTCTTCCGTCAACTATCTTGGCCATGCACTCTATAATATCTATCAATTCCTCTTTCTCTGAACTTACGCTGCTTCTTACGGAAAAGCTAAAGATGCATTCTCTGAGCATAGCAACCTTTTCTGTCTTCATGATTCCGAGATTGAGAGATGTCTGTACCAGTCCTTCTATATCATGACTCATTTTTCTGACACCGTTAGGTAAGGATGTCAAAAGCATTACAAGTTCATCTGTAGGATTCTTATAGTCGGCACTAAAATTAATCATATCTTCATCGTCAGTTTCTTCACTGACCATAATACGCTCTACATCAAGTGATATATTTTTATCTGTAGCTTCATATTCTTTCTTTAAAATCTTCTCAAGAGCCTTAATCTTATTACATACTACCTCATACATGAACTCAACATGCTCTGCTGTATCCTCCTCAAGATAAACATCCACTACAGCATAAGCCTCCTTTGGAATTGCATTATCTTTAAGTCCTCCGGTAAGCTCCACAAGATTAATATATACATCTTCCGATTTATTAAGACAGTTCAGTGCCCTTCCAAGTATTGTGTCAGCATTTGCTCCCTGCTTATGAATTTCTATACCCGAATGACCGCCTGTAACACCTGATACACTAAGCTTAATTCTCATATAATTGTCATCATCTATAAAGCCTTTTAACAAACCGTCATGTGTAGGCTTAACAGGCTGAACAGGTGCAGTATATTTAAATATGACTGTCGCTCCTCCGGCACAACTGACCAAAAGTTGTCCTTCATCCTCGGAATCAAGGTTAAGCATAATCTTAGACTTAAGAGGCGAACAGTCAAGAGCAGCAGCCCCCAGCATGCCTATCTCCTCGTCTACTGTTATAACAACTTCAAGCGGCGGATGAGGTATATCATCCGAATCAAGTATCGCAAGAGCATATGCAACAGCTATGCCATCATCTCCCCCAAGAGTTGTCCCCTCTGCATAGATATACTCATCAGTTTTGGCGAGTTTAAGTCCGTCCTTTTCAAAATTTATATCAGCATCTGCGGTTTTCTCACATACCATATCCATATGTCCCTGCAGTATTACTGACGGAGAATTCTCATAACCTTCTGTTCCATCTTTAAATATAATTACATTTCCGGCATCATCCTGTATATATTTTAAATTTCTCTCCTTTGCAAAAGAAACAAGATAATCACTTATCTTTTTTGTGTTTTTTGATCCATGCGGGATTGATGCAATCTTCTCAAAAAATTCAAATACTTTTTTAGGTTCCAAATCATTTAAAACTGCCATAACTTACCTCTCTCGTCATATTTTTAAATATTATTATAATAATAATATCGATATAATTTACCGATTTTAAACCGTCATTAACCTGCTACAGCAAAATATATAAGCACCAGTGCTCCCAAAACAATCCTGTACCAGCCGAACAACTTAAAATCTTTTTTTCTTATATAGCTCATTAGAAAACGTACAACAACCAGCGATACTACAAATGCAACCGCCATTCCGGTAAGAAGTATCACAAGCTCAGTACTTGAAAATGCTAATCCAAACTTAAGTATTTTTATAAAGCTCAGACCAAACATAACCGGAACAGCTATGAAAAATGTAAATTCTGCTGCCGCTACTCTTGAGACACCTATAAGTAAAGCACCGATAATCGTCGACCCCGACCGCGAAGTTCCGGGTATAATTGATAGCACCTGAAAAATACCTATTATCAATGCTGTTTTATATGTAATATCTGAGAGTTCTTTAATCTTCGGCTCTCTTTTTTTATTCCGGTTTTCAACAACTATAAAAGCAATACCATAAATTATAAGTGCCAAAGCTATAATAGTCGGTGTTTTAAAGTGCGCTTCTATATAGTCATCAAATAAAAGTGTAACTATGGTTCCCGGAATACAGGCCACCACCACTTTAAACCATATAGAAAAAGTATCCTTTTTAATAGCAGGTTTTTTATTATCATCCAGTTTAAATGGCCACATCTTATTCCAAAAAAGAATAACAACCGCTAAAATTGCTCCAAGCTGTATTACTACAAAAAACATTTCCTTAAATTCATCGGAAGCATTCATTTTTATAAATTCATCTACCAAAAGCATATGACCTGTACTGCTTACTGGAAGCCATTCTGTAATACCCTCCACTATGCCAATCACTATTACCTTTAAAATTTCTATAAGCATGTTACGCCTCCATAATTATACAATTAATTTTTACTTACCGGTCCGGCTTTTTTTGTAAAAGCTGTACTAACAGACTACAAGTATATAATAATTCACTCAACTTTACAACCTATATACGGATTATATTTCTATATTCTGCTTTCATGGCAGGTAAAATATATAATCTGATACTCCCCTGCAATTCTGTCGATAAGTTTAAGACCGGCCTCAACTTTATCTTTATCAAGATTTACAAAAGGATCATCAAATATTATAAAAGGTTTTTCCTTTTCATACATCGCATCGACAAGAGCCATACGCATACAAACACCAACTAAATCTTTATAGCCCATACTCAGAAATCTTGTATCACGATCAAGACCTGACTCCTTATAGGAAAGATTGATATTGGCATCAAGTCTGTAGGTATTATCTTCATTACCTGTAATCATACCATAATACTTATCAAAACCGTTTTTTATAGGAGCAGTATACCTGGCAGTAAATGCGGCTTTGGCCTCGTCCAGCAAGACTCCGGTTTCCTTAAGTAATTTATACTTATGCATCTTTTCATCATATGATTCATTTAATTCTTCAAGCTCATTTTCGCATTCATATATATATTCAAGTCTTTCTTCAAGCTCATCTATCTGGCGGTTATATCCTGATATATTCTTATTATGGTTTTCTATATCTATACCTATTCTTCGTAAATTCTCATCTATTTCAGTTAACGAGAAATCTGTTTTTGCTTCTTTTACATTTAAAATAGAATCCATATCATTGTTTATTTTAAATAATTCCATTTCCTTTGACGCATTATCAAACTCCACTTTAGCTTCTTCGATATCCCTGATTTTTTCCTCAAGATAATCGAGTTGTTTATACATATCCTCCTCAGGTTCAAAACCTATTTTAATAATATATTTTTTAACACCATTATAAGTACTATTGTATTCGATATCTGCCTTTATATAATTATTCTTTTTTTCTACCAGATTATTCTTTATATAAAGATTTTGCTCATGAAGCTTTTCAAGTTCCTCGATTCGTGTTTGTTTATCTTTTAACTTATCTCTTTTTATATCTATACTTCCGGCATTTTGATTGAATAAAGAACCTTTATCAGTCGCTGTCTGTTTAGGTTCATATGATATCAATTTGCTGCCGTTTGGATATGTATCTGACGGTCGGACAAAACCAGATTGCAAACTGTTATCCGATATATTCTTATACCTTTTTACATTTATATAATTATAAATATTTACAAATAATCCTACGATAATCACAAGAAGCGCCAATGCCATAAGCACAATCAAAGCAGGTATTACCTTTTTCAAATTTAAAACCAGAATAAGACATCCTATTCCGATAATAAGATATATAATATCTCTTATAATAAGCTTTCCGTAATTTTTGCCGGAACTTATATTCTCTTTTTTCTCCTTATAATCATCTGTTTTTTCTTCTTCATTTATACCAAAATCATCTTTTTTAATTTCATTTAGTATTTTTATTTCTTCGTTTATTTCTGCTTTAAGTATATCAATTGACTTTTTTTCTTCCTCTATTTTTTT
>CADCDW010000081.1 GCA_902800325.1 uncultured Lachnospiraceae bacterium | reverse complement strand
CATAGTATGTAAGTGAGTAATCCTCGGTTTCTATGGTCTTATACTCTGTAGTACTCTTTGTATATGGTATGATTATTGTTGCTTTCTCTGCTTCGGTTACGCCCGCATCATCCAAAAGCTTTTCATTTCTGTCTCTTTCTTCGTCCGAATCATCATCGGACTTATTCTTATCACCATCACTTTCGTTTTTCGCTTTATTACCTTCCGCATCATCTTTTTCATCGGTATTTTTATCATCAGATATATTATCATTGATATCATCTTCCGCTGATGTATCATTAAAATCCCAGACTGATGAAAGCCATCTTGATAATATGACTCCTTCTGTTTCGTTTAATGAATCTGTTAACAGTATACTCTCTTGTGCGAATCCATACAAGAAGATATTTTTACTACTGACCTTTAAGTTTTTCTGTTCTTTATCTTCTGCATTTGAACTATCTTCTTTAATTTCATCATTATCTTTTATTTCTGAATCTGTAACTGTTTCATTACCAGATTTTTCTTTTTTGTCTACAGATATTTCTGTCGTTTTCTCATCATCAGAAACAGTCTCTGTTTCCGCATTATATTTCTTTTTATAAGTTACTGTTTCATCTGTATCATAACCTTCTTCTTTCTTTTCTTCGGATATTTCATTTTCAAGTACCCTTCTTGACGCAGTAAATATCCTGTTACCGTCACCATCATAGCTTGCAGCAAGTAAAACTGTACCGCCTTCTCTTACGGCAGCAAGTCTTTGCTCTACAGTATATTCATATGTTTTGACAGTGTCCTTGCCTGTCTCGCATATCAGGTTACCGTTTTCGTCATACTCATATGTTGTGATACCGGCTATATTGCTTTTTGTTGATATAAGCCTGTTGGTGTTACTGTACTCGTATTTTATAGTTTCGTCTTTTCCACCGCCTGATATAGTAAGCGATGTCCTGTTTCCTGCCTTGTCATAAGCATATGTATATGTTACGGTTTCCTTGTCCTGTGTTTCCGCAAATTCCTTTATCTCACCGGAATTAGTGTATTCATATACTCTTATGGCATTTACAAGTCTTTTTGTTCCGTCCTCATCTATAACCTTCTGAGAAGCGGTTTCCTTTGTAATATATCCAAGCGTATCGTATTCGTATGCAAAGTATGAAAGAAGTTCTCCTGCTTCATCCTTATTGGTTATACTTTTAAGGCCGTTTTCGCCGTATATATATTCTGTGGTGCTCTTATCCGGTCTTTCTTCCTTTATTACCCTGTCAAGCATGTCGTATATATATGTCGTATCTCCCGAAGGCGAGGATACCTTGATTATGTTGTCATTTTTGTCATATTCATAGGATATTTTACTTCCGTCGGCATAGGTTACATCCTTTAGCCTTCCCGCCTCGTCGTATGAATAATGTATCTCTTTATCATTGCTGTCTGTAACACTTGAAAGTCTTCCAAGTATATCATAGGTATATGATGTATTACCTGTCCTGTCATCCATGGATATCCTGTTGCCGTCAGTATCATAGGCATACATCACGGATGAGCTTTCCTTATCAGAAGTATAGTCCTTTTCTATCAGTCGGTTCAACTTGTCATAATCGTAATCTATGGTTGTTCCATCAGGATATATTAAGCTTTTTAAGTTACCTGCTATATCATATGTAAGCCTTTCAACCTTGCCGTCAGCGGATGTGATTTGAATAAGATTATTTTCCGCATCATACTCATAATCTGTTTCATTTCCACGTGCATCGGTCTGTCTGGTAAGGTTTCCAACGCTGTCATATTCATATGTGGTTATGATTCCGTTTTCTCCCTTAATCTTTATAAGCTCATCATTTAGATTGTATGTATAACTTATTTTGTTACCCTTAGCATCGATATAATCAGACAGATTGCCGTGTGCGTCATAGTTGTAGCTTGTGACTGCACCATTTACATTCTTAATGCCTGTTATCTGATTTAATGCATCATAAGTATACTCCACACTCTGACCCGATGCATCGGTGACTTTCTCCACATTACCATCCGGATCGTATTCGTACGAAGTAATGTATCCCCTAGGATTTATCTCTTCTATGAGATTATAATTATTGTCATATTTATATGTAGTTTTTCTGCCTCCGATTTTTTCAATGCCGGTTATATTTCCTTCGTTGTCATAACTAAATGAAGTTTTCTTTCCTTCTGCATCTGCTATATTTACCAATCGGTCTTCCATATCATAGCTGTAAGTTGTTTTAGCTCCACCTGCCACAGTATGGCTTATCAGATTATCATATATATCGTATTTGTAGGTTTCTTTTCCTCCTTCTGCATCTGTCACACCGGTCATATGATGAAATCTGTCATACTCATATGTTGTCTTCCTGTCAAGGTTATCTTCCTTTGATGCCAGATTGCCTGCATCATCATATGTAAAGCTTACTTTATATCCGTTAGGTGATTCTATGTCAGTTACTCTGTTTATCTCATCATATCCGTATGTATATGAGGCGTCATTAGGATAAGTAATGGACTTAACTAATCCTGCCAAATCAACATCATATGTAGTTGTATTGCCGAGTGCATCCGTCTTTCTTATAAGATTATTATGTTTATCATATTCGTATTTATATACAGCTCCCCTCTCTGATTTTGTCTCAGTCAGATTACCGTATATATCATAGTCTAATTCTGTTACGAAGCCATTAGCATCCTTAATTTTTGATATGCGATTAAGCTCATCATATATATACTCTGTGGTACTCCCGTTAGGAGTCTTTTCAGATGTCATTCTGCCAAGCTTATCATATGTATATGTGTATGAACCACCGTTACCGTCCAAGCTTTTTATAAGGTTGCCCATAAGGTCATACTCATACGAGGTCTTAACCGAATTTCCGTCTGTAACTGATATAAGATTGTCCATACAGTCATATTCATACTCTTTTACTATTCCCGAAGGCGAAGTTTCAGATATTATGCGGTTAAGTATATCGTATTCATATTCATATGTTTTTTCGCCTATGCTATAAGTAGTTACATTACCTACTGCATCATATTTATATAACTGTTTTGCACCATCCTTTGTGTCAATCTCCGTATTATTTCCCATAAGGTCATAGACATAATTTATTGTATTTCCATCATAGTTTGTAATACCTGATACATTTGAATATGTATCATACTCGTAGCTTATGCTTCTTCCTATGGTATCTGTCTCTTTAGAAAGTCTTCCGTAATCATCATATTCGTATCTTGTATTTGCTCCTGTATTATCACTTTCAGACAATAATCTACCCATAGAATCATAAGTATATTCTGTCTTTAGTCCTGCTGCATCTGTTATTTCTATCTGTCTTCCTAATTCATCATATTTGAACTCGTTTATATCCCCATTTGAAAGTTCGGTTTTAACGAGGTTATTCATGTTGTCATATGTCAGGGATATGTCTTCTTCTGAAGCGTCCGTGACTTTTATTATATTGCCAAAGGCATCATACTCCATGGAAGTCTCATATCCGTATATATCTGTTTTTGTAAGCAGCTGCCCCTTACCATCATAGCTGTAATTTGTCATGTTTCCAATTACATCCTTACTTGATATGATATTGCCTGCTGCATCATAATAATACTCTGTTACGGCACCATTATATGCCGTCTTGGATATGACATTACCCATCTTGTCATATTCGTAGCCTGATATATCTCCATTAGGATTTTTCATGGAGGTTATATTTCTCATATAGTCATATGTATATTCATATACACCTTCGTTTTTATCAGTATATGATATACAGTTATTCATGCTGTCGTAAGTATAGTAAACAAGACCTCCTAAGGTATCGGTTTTGCTTAGCAGATTTCCGTTTGCATCATATGTATAGGTTGTCTTTATCTCATCATTTGTTACTGATTCAACCAGATTGCCGGTTGCGTCATATTTATACTCCGTAATTAATCCGGTTTTATCTGTATATTCTGTAATTTTGCTCATATAATTATATGAGTAATAAACCTTATTTCCATCATTGTATATAACCGCTGTAGGTCTTCCCAATGCATCATTTTCATATGATGTGACATTGCCTATGGCATCCGTGACACTTATGATGCTGTCTGTATTTTCATCATATCCATATGAAGCCACAAGAACATCATCAAGCATCTCAGTCAACACGTTACCATGCTCATCATATGAATATGATATAGTACGTTCTTCCGTCTCTCCTTTAGCATATGTCGCTTTTATAATTCTGTCATGACAGTCATATTCGTATTCGGTTATGTGACCATTTAAATCCTTTTCGGTCTTCCTGTTGCCGTTTCCGTCATAGGTATATTCGATAGTATTGCCAAGAGGATCTGTTGCTTTTGTTATTTTACCCAGGCCATTATATGTAAAATCAGAAGTATAGCCTGCCTTGTTGGTAATTATCGTTGTATTGTATGCTTTATCTAATGTATATGTTTTTACCGTACCATCCGGATATATCTCGCTTGTTTTTTCTCCATTAGCTAAATAGGTAATCCTTGTAACATTTCCATCAGGAGCAGTCATCGTAATACACCGATTCATAGAATCATAAGCATAGGTATATGTATTGCCGTTAAAATCTGTATAAGATGATAAAACAGCATTATCATATGTATAACTTTCAGTATTTTCGTTTCTATCTGTATGGCTAAGTACCTGATGATTGGCATTATAGGTGTATATGTCCTTTGAACCGTCAGGGTATGTTATAGCTGTCAAATCTTTGTTGTCATATGTGAATTTTATTTTTGTTCCATCGTAATCCGTAATTGATGTTACCTGATTTTCCAAATTATAGGTATAGCTTTGATTTTTGCCATCCTTTCTTTTTTGGGTAAGCATATTGCCCCTTGAATCATATGTATATGTATATCTGTCATCTGAGGCAAGATTGTTATTATTGTCATAAGTATAATTAACGGATTTTCCATCTGCATATTCTATCTTGGTTGTCCTGTACAGATTATCATAGGTGTATTTGGTAACATTTCCATTGGCATCGGTTGTCTTTGTCTGATTATTGGAATAAGAAAGTGTAACTGTATTACCCTCAGCATCAGTCTGTGATGTTACTCTGCCCTTATCATCATATATGTTTTTTACTATTCGCGTTCCGTTGCCATCGTACCATGCTGTCATATTATGGCTGCTGTCATAGCTGTATCTAATAACATTTCCTACAGCATCGGTATATGTAATAAGATTACCTGCATCGTCATAGGCATAGCGAAGCGAGGAAGAATTTGGAAGTTTAATTTCGGTTATTCTTCCCTGCTCATCTGATGTAATATCAAATATTTTTCCTGATGGAGATGTTATATAGTCAAGAATATATTTATCATCATATGTAAGTGTGGTAATAAGACCTTTATTTTCTATACTTGTCAGAAGTCCATAAGAATTAAAGGTTTTAATAATGCCATTGCTATCGGTTATTGTATATGTATATATCGTGTAGGCATCTTCCCCTGAACCTATGATTTTTGATAACCTCTCAATTGCATAATTATATCCCTCAGGAGATATATAACCGCCCGAACCATTAGGATTAAATATAAGTATCTTTCCGTCACCAAGCTTATATGCTATACTTCCGTCAGATTTAAGAGATAAATGTTCATCATAATAAAAGCTCCAGTTTCTACCGAAATATGAGCTTCCCGATACAGCCTTAGAGTTATAAGTACGTTCTATACCAAATTCCCCGTTTAAATCATCTATAGTTGCATCTGACGTATTATAATAAAAATTACCGGTATTAAGATTTACAGGTTCAAATCCATATTCACAATGAAGCCCCCTGCCCATAAGTGATGCATCTATTGCTCTCATTGCATCAATATCTTTTTCTTCCGGTGTATATGGAATGTTGGTTTTGGGGTTTCTTATGAATATCGTATTATTTTCTACAACCAGTGTGTCATGCACATGGTTATCTTTCATTATGGTGTCAAGCGGAACACCATAATATCTCGCTATATAAGGAAATGTATCTAACTCCTTTATCTTATATACAAGAAATTCATCACTATATTTTACACTACTTTTATCGTTTTCCTTCTGAGCCTGTGCGGATATTTTGTAAATCGTATCAAGTGGAATTCCTGTATATAATCCGGTCTGATAGTTTGAAAGTTTGTCCTTATATTTTGTCCCTTCCGGAAAAGTATTATTAAACAAATCCGTGTCAGGGTACTTATAGCTTAAGCTTGAAGTTGTTGTTGCAGAGCTTAAGCCTCCATCTATTTGAGGAACAATACTGTAGCTTATTTCTGATTCAGGTGTAGCTGTACCATCAGCAAATATACCGTCAAAATTAAGCTTACCTTCTACATCTTTTTCCGTTATCGGTCTAAGATTTACTGTTATTTCATCAAGCGGATAGTTTACATCAACCGGATCAGGAATTGTCCACTCAATCGTAAGCTGGGGTTTATACACTCCGTTTTTGTTATAAAACACCTCACACTGCATATTATTTTCATCTTCTGCTTTTATAACAAAACCATTATTTGATGATAAACCATTTATCCAAGAATTAACTATATCTCTTACATCCCAATTTAAGTATCCTTCAGTTGGATTTGCCAACTGATATCCTATAAAAGTATGTTCAAGATTCAACTGATTGTTCCATGTAAGATTACCTTTATCCCATTCCGAATCAACCGAATAAAGTCCAAAATTTGTTGTACCTTTACTATATGCCGTATAGTGATATAAGCTCAGTGTGGCACTATCTATTTTTGCCTCGCTACTTATTTGAGTAAAATCATAGTCTACACCAACATATGTTCTTGTCATAAGGTGCATAGTATGAAAAATGCTCAGATTCAAACTCGCTATGCCATCATCATATCCGACATATGGATATCTGTTATCTCCTATTATGCTGTTTGGAGACCCCTGCTCAACGCCATATAACCCTATATTATCAGAGTCAACATTTATTGTCGGATCTATACGTACCGGGTATGCTCTTTCCACATCATTAAGCCAATCTGAATCTACTGTAATTGTTGCAATATATAAGCCTTCCGAATCATCTAAATTTAATTCAACATTATTTGAAATATTTCCTGATGCATCGGTCATATCCGGTGCAAGAATAGTATATAACGGTTCAACAATCTCATCATCGGTGTTGTCATTCGGTTTTTCTCTTGTAACTATAATTGCTCCATCCTGTAAAGAGACATATAATCCATCTGCTTTTATACAAAATCTAAATATATTTCTTTCTATATTTCTATTAAGTACAATGTCTTCTTTTATTAAATCACCCAAAACTGTATACTGATAGTCTACCCCATCAAATACATCATTATATAAAATTGCATTATCAGATACAGCAGGTTTTGAAAAATCACCATCTAATGGTATTATTTCAATATCATATCCGTCTTTATTAATTTTAATACCTGTTTCTTCTGTTATGTTTGTAGGTAATTTAACTGAATAATCATTAGCCTTGTTCTCATAACAATCTCCCGATTCCTCAAGATTATTATCGACTAAGCTTAATTCTCCATTTTCGTCCTCATAAACAAATGAGGTTCCACCAATTTGTGTTATAAAACTCCTCTCCGATACCTGATATGTCCTTGAATCTTCACTTGCTGCAACAAGCTCGCCCTCCGGTTCTTCTATATAATAGTAGTCCTGTGGCATTTTAAGAACGTCATCTTTATTATAATCAACCGGCTGAATTTCAGTTACTTCTTCCTGCCTGTTAAAATCTATCGATTCTAAGCTTTCGTCTTCATCTTCGACACTGTCTGATTTCGTATATTCATCATATTCTGTAGTATCAAATTCATCAGCATATACCGTAGGACACATACATTCAAATGATATTGAAGAAATAATTATAAGAGATATTATTTTTTTATGAAATCTTTTAATTGAGAAATCCGAGTCATATATTTTTTCTGATATTATAATGGATATGCTTCCAAATAAAGATACTATAATCAGACTAAATAAATATGAAAATAATTGATTTTTAATTATGTCCGCCAAAAAACTGGTAATAAATCCGAAAAAGGATGCTATGAAAATCAGGCATAAATACTTACAGTAATCTTTTAAATTAAAATGTTTTTTATATGATAATATAATACTTTCTTCTTTTAAACCATTCCAAAATAAAATTATCAACATAGGAGATAGAATAAAAGCAATTATTGAACTTATAATATTGATAACTGTTTTTATATATGATATGTTCCTATGTAAATACATACTTTTATATACCACTACAGATATAAGACCATTTATTAAACTAATTAAAAGAATAAATAATATAGCTATAGAAATCAACTTCAAAATATTCATTATAGATATCTTATGATTTTCTTTATCAATATATTTTTCTCTCAAAAAAACAAGGATTATAAGCACAATAAAAAAGCTTATAATCCCAAATATAAATGAAAAAGTATTAAAAATATTTCCCAATCTTATAAATTCATAGTATGACGATTTAATCAAAAACAACTCTAATGTTATAAATACAGAAAATAATACTAACCATAATGTTTTTTTGTTTTTCATATGTAATACTCCTTGCTTTTGAACAAGTCCATGTGCACATTCTCTACCAATATCGTGTATATAATTATGCCATTACTGTCTGTTTTTGTCAATATATTTTTCGATTTTAGAGTATACTCTATATTCTAAGTCAATTTAAAAAAAGATGGCTTATGAATTGAAGAAAATCCATAAACCATCTTTATTTATTCAGCGATATATTCAAAAAGACATTTTATTGCAATTGCGAATTTCTTATATATAACTCTTTACCACTATAATCAAGAATTATCGTATCTCCCTGATGAAGCACATTACTTAGTATTGCACGTGCTACTAAGGTTTCAACATTCTTTTGAAGAAATCTCTTGAGTGGTCTTGCTCCGTAGATAGGATCATAACCGGAATCTATAATATAATTTCTTGCCGCATCGGTAACCTCAAGTCTTAACTCTTTATCCGCAATTCTCTTATTTAAGTCAGCCACAAGAAGATTTATAATTCCACTTATAGAATTCTTATCAAGCGGCTTGAACATGATTATCTCATCAAGTCTGTTAAGAAACTCCGGTCTGAAATGCGCCCTAAGCATATTCATAACCTGTTCATTTGCCTCGGATTTTATCTCTCCGTTTTCATCTATACCGTCAAGCAAAAACTCCGAGCCTATATTAGAGGTCATAATAAGAATTGTATTTTTGAAGTCTACTGTCTTACCCTTAGAGTCTGTTATACGTCCATCGTCAAGCACCTGAAGAAGTACATTAAAGACATCCGGATGTGCCTTTTCAACCTCGTCAAAGAGTACAACCGAGTATGGTTTTCTTCTGACTGCCTCGGTAAGCTGTCCGCCCTCGTCATATCCCACATATCCCGGAGGTGCTCCGATAAGTCTTGCCACACTGTGCTTTTCCATATACTCACTCATGTCGATACGAACCATATTGTTCTCATTATCAAAAAGTGACTCGGCAAGTGTCTTTGCAAGCTCTGTCTTACCTACACCTGTAGGTCCAAGGAACAAGAATGAGCCAATTGGCTTGGTCGGATCTTTTATGCCCGCCTTTGATCTTATAATAGAATCACTCACAAGCGATACGGCATTGTCCTGTCCGACAACTCTCCTATGAAGCTCATCTGCAAGATGAAGAGTTTTATTTCTCTCACTTTCTGTAAGCTTTGACACAGGTATACCTGTCCACTTGGAGATAATCTTTGCAATCTCTTCATCCGTTACGCACTCATGTACAAGTCTGTTATCCTTTTCGCTTACCTTGGCTTCAAGCTCTTCTATCTCTTTTTTAAGTTCAGGAAGTCTACCATACTGGAGTTCAGCAGCCTTATCCAGATTATAATTTCTCTGTGCTATCTCTATCTGATCTTTTACATCTTCAAGTTCTTCGCGAAGTCCTCTTATATGTTCCACACCGGACTTTTCATTTTCCCACACTGCTTTCATCTGTTTTGACTGCTCACGCAGAGCCTCAAGCTCCTCTCTTAGGGATAATAACCTTTCCTGGCTTAAGTTATCCTCCTCATTTTTAAGAGCCGCCTCTTCTATCTCAAGCTGCATAATTCTTCTATCTATCTCATCAAGTTCTGCCGGCATGGAATCAAGTTCTGTTTTAATCATCGCACAAGCCTCATCTATAAGGTCAATAGCCTTATCCGGCAGGAATCTGTCAGTTATATATCTGTCTGAAAGTGTTGCTGCGCTGACTATAGCGCTATCATTTATCTTTACTCCATGAAATACCTCATATCTGTTTTTGATACCTCGGAGTATGGAAATTGTATCTTCAACTGTCGGCTCATTTACCATAACCGGCTGAAAACGTCTTTCAAGAGCAGGATCCTTCTCTATATATTTTCTGTACTCGTCAAGCGTGGTTGCACCTATACAGTGAAGTTCTCCTCGTGCAAGCATAGGTTTAAGCATATTGCCCGCATCCATAGCACCTTCCGTCTTACCGGCACCCACTATAGTATGAAGCTCATCTATGAAAAGTATTATCTGTCCGTCAGAATCCTTTACCTCATCAAGCACTGCTTTAAGTCTTTCCTCGAACTCGCCTCTATACTTTGCGCCCGCTAAAAGAGCACCCATATCAAGTGCAAATATATCCTTGTCCTTAAGTGAGTCCGGAACATCTCCTCTTACTATACGCTGAGCAAGCCCCTCTATCGCTGCCGTCTTACCAACACCCGGTTCACCTATAAGAACAGGATTATTCTTCGTCTTTCTTGATAGTATCCTTATTATATTTCTTATCTCTGCATCTCTGCCTATAACCGGATCCAGTTTTTGTTCTCTGGCTCTTTCCACAAGGTTATATCCGTATTTATTTAACGTATCATATGTCGCCTCTGGATTATCACTTTCTACTCTTTTGTTACCTCTTACTCCTGCTAGCACTTCAAGGAACTTATTTCTTGTTATACCATATCCAAGCACCAGTCCCTTAACTGCCTTATTCATCTTTTCAAGTATTCCAAGGAATATATGCTCGACAGATACATATTCATCTCCCATCTGCTTAGCTTCCTTTTCAGCCTGTATAAGCGCCTTGGAAAAATCCGGACTTGTAAAAAGCTTTCCTCCTGAAACCTTAGGGCGATATGCAACAAGCTTCTCACTTTCCTTTGAAAAGCTCTCAACATTTATGCCCATATTGGCAAGCAGCTTAGCTATAAGACTGTCATCAACAGTAAGTAAGCTATAGAGCAAATGCTCCTGGTCTATCTCCTGATT
>CADCDW010000080.1 GCA_902800325.1 uncultured Lachnospiraceae bacterium | reverse complement strand
TTAACGGATATTCTTGCATTCTTATTTGCATTTTTTAAATCATAAATAAGCTGTGCCAAATCCTCGATAGAGTAAATGTCATGATGAGGCGGTGGGGATATAAGACTGACACCAGGAGTGGAATGTCTGGTCTTAGCTATCCAAGGATAAACCTTTTTTCCCGGAAGATGTCCGCCCTCACCCGGTTTAGCACCCTGTGCCATCTTAATCTGTATTTCTCTTGCACTTACAAGATATTTGCTGGTTACGCCAAATCTTCCGCTCGCAACCTGCTTTATCGCAGAGCTTCTGTCATGTGAAGTTCCTGCCGAAGCAAGCCTCTCATCACTTTCTCCGCCCTCTCCACTGTTAGACTTACCGTGAAGGTGATTCATGGCAACCGCAAGTGCCTCATGAGCCTCCTCGGATATGGAACCGTATGACATGGCTCCTGTCTTAAATCTTTTTACGATCTCATCCTCCGACTCTACCTCATCAATAGATATGCCGCTTTCAGGATAATTAAAATCTATAAGACTTCTTAAATAGCCTGTTTTCTCACTGTCGACCATACTTGTGTACTGCTTGAACTTATCGTAATTACCTTCTCTGGTTGCAGTCTGAAGCATATGTATGGTCTGTGGATTATATCTGTGTGCCTCACCCTGACTTCTCATCTTGTGTCTTCCTACAGATGAAAGTGTAAGGTCACTGTTTAAGCCAAGAGGATCAAAGGCTTTAGAGTGCTCTTTATCCACTCTCTTAGCTATATCATCAAGGGTAATTCCTCCGACTCTGCTGACGGTTCCCGTAAAGTACTCGTCTATAACCTCTTTGGATATACCTATTGCCTCAAATATCTTACTGCCCTGATAGGACTGGATGGTTGAAATACCCATCTTGGATGCTATCTTAACTATGCCGTGCAAAACCGCATCATCATAATCATTTACCGCCGCATAATAATCCTTATCAAGCCTTCCCTCATCTATAAGTTCCTGTATGGAAGAATGAGCAAGATACGGATTGACAGCACAAGCACCAAAGCCAAGCAAGGTTGCAAAATGATGCACCTGACGAGGCTCTCCTGATTCAAGAATAAGTGACATAGCTGTACATTTCTTGGTCTGAACGAGGTATTTATGAACTGCTGCCACCGCAAGAAGTGAAGGTATGGCAACATGATTTTCATCGACTCCCCTGTCAGAGAGAATCAGTATATTTGCGCCCTCTTTGTATGCTTTATCAACCTCAACAAAAAGATGATCGATTACTCTCTTCATAGGTGTGCTCTTGTAATAAAGAGTTGAAACCTTGGCAACCTTAAAGCCCGGCTTATTCATCTTCTCAATCTTAAGAAGGTCAAGGTCTGTAAGTATAGGATTGTGTATCTTTAACACCTGACAATTCTCAGGTTTTTCCTCAAGAAGATTACCGTTTTTACCCACATAAACCGTAGTTGAGGTAACAATCTTTTCTCTCTCCGCATCTATAGGCGGATTGGTAACCTGTGCAAAAAGCTGCTTGAAATAATAAAACAGCGGCTGGTACTCCTCGGAGAGCACAGCTATAGGGGTATCAACACCCATGGCACCTATTGCCTCGGCACCGTTAAGTGCCATATTTCTTATGCCCTCCTGATAATCTTCATATGAATATCCAAATGCCTTTTGAAGTCTCTGCCTTTCCTCATTTGTGTAGGATATAACCTTTTCATTTGGAATCTTAATGTCGTGAAGCTCTAAAAGACTGCTGTCAAGCCACTCTCCGTAAGGCTCCTTTTTAGCATATTTTTCCTTTATCTCCTCATCGGAAAGAATAACCTTATTAATCGTGTCTACCAAAAGCATCTTGCCCGGATGAAGCCTCTCCTTCTTTAAAATGTGTCGCTCATCAAGTGAAAGGACTCCAACCTCGGATGAAAGGATAAGTCTTCCGTCATCCATAACATAATATCTTGAAGGTCTTAGGCCGTTCCTGTCAAGGATAGCACCCATCACATCTCCATCTGAAAAAAGGATTGATGCAGGTCCGTCCCAAGGCTCAAGCATGGTTGCATAATACTGGTAAAAATCTCTTTCCTCCTGCGTAAGGGTATCATTGTGTGCCCAAGGTTCAGGTATCATAATCATAGCTGCAAGCGGTAAATCCATACCACTCATAACAAGGAATTCAAGGGTATTGTCAAGCATGGCAGAGTCGGAACCACTTTGCGATATAACCGGAAGGACCTTAGTCATATCCTCTGCTGAAAAATAATCCGAATGCATGGTTTCTTCCCTCGCAAGCATCTTATCTGCATTTCCCTTAATAGTATTTATCTCTCCGTTATGTACGATAAATCTGTTGGGATGTGCCCTCTCCCAGCTCGGATTGGTGTTGGTTGAGAATCTCGAATGAACCATAGCTATAGCCGAATCATAATCCTCGTCCTGCAAATCCTTGAAAAAAGTCCTAAGCTGTCCTACAAGGAACATACCCTTATATACTATGGTTCTGCAAGAAAGTGACGGTACATAGGTATTGTCATTACTCTGTTCAAATTCTCTTCTTATAACATAGAGTTTTCTATCAAATTCAAGGTCTGTCATAGAAGTATCCGGTTTTTTGATAAATGCCTGATATATGGAAGGCATACACTCTCTTGCCCTGCTTCCTAAAACCGAAGGTACAACATCGACTTCTCTCCAGCCTAAGAATGAAAGCTTATCCTTTGCAACAATTATCTCAAACATCTTCTTTGCCTGACTTCTTTTAAGCTCATTTTGAGGGAAGAAAAACATACCTACGGCATATTCTCTTTCATTTCCGATTTCTATACCATTTTCCTTACATATCTTCTTAAAAAACTTATGTGAAATCTGTGTAAGGATACCGACACCATCACCTGTTTTCCCTTCTGCGTCCTTACCGGCACGGTGCTCAAGATTCTCAACTATACTAAGTGCATCCTTTACTACCCCATGTGACTTAATACCATTTATATTGACGATCGCGCCTATACCACAGTTATCGTGTTCAAATTCCTGATTATATAATCCGTTTTCTATAATTTGTTGGTTCATATGTTTTCCTCCCTTTTTTTGAGATTGCTCGCTTTTGACTAACTCCACCGCAGACACGTTCTCACTCGGTTTTTAACGCAACGGTACTAAACTCACTTTCGTTCGTTAAGTGCCGGCGTTAAAAAACGGTCTGCTTGTGGAGTTGTCATAAGCTCGCAATCATATACTTATAAATAATATATAGCCTCATATTTCACTTAAAATAATCACATATTACACTCTATTTATTTAATCTTCGCAAGCCATCTACACATTGTTTCAAAATAAATAGTTATATTACTCTGCAAATTTTATATATCCGTCATATATCAAAAACTGCATATATAATTCAGCCTATGTTCGATGGGTTAGGGCTGCCTCAATCAGGCCATAAAATAATGGGTGCGGGTCATCCGGTCGGGATTTAAATTCCGGATGGGCTTGTGTTGCTACGAAGTATGGATGGTCTTTTAGCTCTATCATTTCTACTATCCTGCCGTCAGGGGATAGTCCTGATAGTATCATGCCGTTTTCAATAAGCTTTTCCCTGTAATCGTTGTTTACTTCATATCTGTGTCTGTGTCTTTCCGATATTTCTGTTTTACCATAAAGCTTAGCAGCTTTTGTGCCTTCCTTTAACGTACAAGGATAAGCACCCAGCCTTAGGGTTCCACCGATATTTACTACTCCATTTTGTTCAGGCATAAGTGCGATAACAGGATTTGCCGTATCAGGTTCAAGTTCTATACTTGCTGCGTCCTTTATACCAATTACATTTCTTGCAAATTCTATAATTGCCAGCTGCATTCCGAGGCAAATGCCAAGGTATGGGATATTTTTCTCTCTCGCATACCTTATAGCAAGTATCTTCCCTTCCGTTCCACGTGCTCCGAAGCCTCCCGGAACAAGTATTCCGTCTGTATCGTGAAGATATTCTTCTAAATTTTCACTTGTAAGCTTTTCAGCATCTATCCATCTGATATTTACCTCTGCGTGATTGGCTATACCTGCATGCTTTAAAGCTTCCGCCACACTTAAGTACGCATCATGCAGGGCTACATATTTTCCAACCAGCGAAATCGTAACCTTATGTGTCGGAGACTTTAGCCTTTCCACCATATCCTTCCACTTATCAAGATTCGGCTCAGGGCAGGGAAGCTTCAAACATTCGCAAACTGCCTGTGCAAGCTTTTCCTTTTCCAACATAAGCGGAACCTCATAAAGCGAAGGTGCGTCAAGATTTTGCAAAACATGTTCTTTCTTAACATTACAGAATAATGCAATCTTTTCTCGCATATTGTCATCTATCGGATAATCCGAACGACAAACAAGTATGTCAGGCCATATACCCATACTCTGCAGAGCCTTAACACTTGCCTGAGTAGGCTTGGTCTTCATCTCACCCGAAGCTTTAAGGTATGGGATAAGTGTAACCTGAATCATAATTGCATTTTCTCTACCCACCTCAGCCTGAAACTGCCTTATGGCTTCAAGGAACGGCTGGCTCTCTATATCTCCAACCGTCCCACCGACCTCTATAATCGAGATTGTATAATCATCATTATTATCCTTGTAAATGTGATCCTTTATCTCATTGGTAATATGAGGAATAACCTGAACCGTGCCGCCGCCGTATTCTCCGCGTCTTTCCTTATTTAAGACCGACCAGTATATTTTTCCTGTGGTAATATTGGAATTGTGATTTAGACTTTCATTTATAAATCTTTCGTAATGTCCCAAGTCAAGGTCTGTCTCCGTTCCGTCATCCGTTACGAAGACCTCTCCATGCTGTATGGGATTCATAGTTCCGGGATCAACATTTATATATGGGTCAAACTTCTGCATTGTAACCCTGTATCCTCTTGCCTTAAGTAGTCTTCCAAGCGAGGCTGCGGTGATACCCTTGCCCAATCCCGATACAACTCCACCTGTTACAAATACATACTTAACCATCATTGGTCCCTCCCTACTATTTATTCTTGCGATATGCAACACCTCGCCTGTCGGCTCGGTGATACGACTTCGTAAATAAAGAAAAAGGCACTTCGAGTGTTAAACTCGAAGCGCCTTTGCTTCATCTCTACATATATTAATTGTTTGATAGAAAAATGTCAAGAGAAAATTTACAGAATGCGTATAAAATGCCATTGTCATTTTTATATAGATATGATATTATATTTATGGGTGTTATCCTATAACGGTAGGCGGTTGCTCTTCAATCAAGGTAATGTAAACCTTGTTTACATAGAAATCCTGCTATCAGGAAATTTGACTGATTGGAGTGAGGCTTATGAATATTGTCGATATAATATCTCTGCTCGGATATTCCATAACTATATTTAGCTTTGGGATAAAGGTAGGAATTTATTTATCTGATAATGGACATAAAAATAACCGCCCTACGCCTAAATAGTACGGTTATTTTTATAATCTTATAACTATTAGGGCAACCGTCTATCGGTAACACCTTTATTAGAATATATCATTAAAGCCTATTATTGTCAATAATTTATTCTTTATTTACAAAGTTCTGCCACAATACTATTGATAAGCTTTCCGTCAGCCTTTCCTTTAAGAGCCGGCATAACTTCCTTCATAATCTGTCCTTTGTTCTTGCTTGCTATAACCTCAGCAAAATTATCATTAAGGAATTTTTTTATCTCATCCTCTCCCATCATCTGAGGAGCATATTCCTTGATAACATCATATCTGAACTGATATTCTTCCTTTAAATCGGTTCTGTCGGCAGGACAACTATCAAGCTGCTCCTTTGCAGTCTTTAATGACTTAAGAATGACCGAATCCACCAACTCTTCCTTTATATCATCTCTTGTACCTGCATCAATCGCAGCTTTTTTTACATCCGAAATAATTGAAGATATGGCGTCCTTTCTTGCCTTATTACGTGCCTTCATAGCAGCTATCATGTCTTTTTGTAAAGTATCAAATTGCATTTTTTATTCCTCTTTTCTTATTTATTATTTATAATTTTCATTTTTTATCCCGGCTGAGTAAAGTTACGTTACACATCTGCCGCTTAATTATACCCCCTATCTATATTGATTTGCAATACCTTTAACTAAAACTAAAAAACCCCGCCCGATCAAAGTCAAGCCATAGCCTAAGCTTCAATCAAACGGGGTGTAGGGAGCAAAATACTAATCTATATATTATAAATATCCATACTTTATTTAGTTCTCGCCCTGTAATGCATCATATCCCGATTCTCCGGTTCTTACCTTTACGACATTTTCCACATCATATACGAATATCTTACCGTCACCGATATGTCCGGTATAAAGAACCTTTCTTGCAGTATTTATAACTTCCATTACAGGAACCTTTGAAACAACCATCTCTACCTGAACCTTTGGTAAGAGAGACATTTCCATCTTAACTCCACGATAGTATTCCGGAGCACCGTTCTGAACACCGCAACCAAGCACCTGAGTTACCGTCATACCTGATACGCCGATTTTGTTCATTGCTTTCTTTAACTTCTCGAAACGCTCCTGTTTAAGGATGATTTCAACCTTTGTAATCTTATGCTCTTTAGGAATATCAGAAGTCTTAACCGCAGCCGGAACTGCCTCATCCATAGGAACACTGCCTATAATGTCATAATCATCAAGATCAGAAGTATCAGATATACCTGTTGGAGCAAATTCAAAGCCTGCATAAGCACTTGTAAGACCATGCTCTGTAAGGTCAAGACCTTTGATTTCTTCTTCCTTACTTGCTCTAAGTCCAAGAGTTGCTCTTATAATTGCAAATGTAATGTATATAGTAACTGCAGTCCATGCAGCTGTACAAATCATACCTAAAAGCTGAATTCCAAGAAGCTTAAATCCACCTCCGTAGAAAAGACCTACCATTTCATTTCCTGCTGAATCAGCAACTGAGTAGCCCGGTACAGTATTCGTTGAGAAAAGACCTACTGCGATAGTACCCCAGATACCGTTTAACATATGTACTGCTACAGCACCTACAGGGTCATCCACTCTAAGTACATTATCAAGGAACCATACACCGAATACTACAAGCACACCTGATACAGCACCGATTATGATTGAACCAAGTGCATCTACGGTATCACAAGGTGCTGTAATTGCTACAAGACCTGCAAGTGATGCGTTAAGACACATTGAAACATCAGGTTTGCCGTATCTTATCCAGGTAAAGATCATACATACTACTGTTGCTACTGCAGGTGCAATAGTAGTGGTTACGAAGATATCTCCAAGCTGTGGTACGCTTGTTGCGGCTGCACCGTTAAAACCGTACCATCCGAGCCAGAGGATAAATACACCTAAAGCACCGATAGGAATGTTATGTCCCGGAAAAGCATTAACCTTAGTTATCTTTCCGTTCTCATCCTTTTCAAACTTACCGATTCTCGGTCCAAGCATTGCAGCACCGATAAGTGCGCAGATACCACCAACCATATGAATACAGTTTGAACCTGCAAAATCATGGAAACCTATCTGTGCCAACCAGCCTCCGCCCCAGGTCCAGTGCGCTTCAATCGGATAAATTACTGCCGATATTACCGCTGAATATACACAGTATGAAATGAATTTTGTTCTCTCAGCCATAGCACCTGATACGATAGTTGCCGTAGTTGCACAGAACACTAAGTTAAATACAAATCCTGACCAGTCAAAGTCAGCGTAGTTAGTGAAAATATCGAAGTTAGGTTTACCAAGCAAACCGAACAATGTATCTTCACCAAGAAAAAGTCCAAAGCCCAAAAGTATAAATGTTACTGTTCCTATACAGAAATCCATAAGATTCTTCATAATGATGTTTCCTGCATTCTTTGCTCTTGCAAATCCTGTCTCCACCATCGCAAAGCCTGCCTGCATCCAGAATACCAGTGCGGCACCGGCCAGGAACCATAGGCCAAATACCTCTCCATTCACAGCGTTTAAAATTTCTTCCATAGTCATTCCTCCCTTTTAATTTTTGATGCCTTTTCGTTTTCATATATCAGATAAAATCTATCGCAGGCATGCTTTCGCTACTCTCACCTCGCAGCGGTTGTAAGCTCGATAATACCTCGCTAACAACCGGCGGGTTCAAAGTATCTGCTTATAGATTTACTGTCATATGTAAACGAAAAAGCGCACCGAATCAATTAAGATAAGATGCGCCTTTGCATGTAATAAATTTTAAACTATATAATTTTGTATTTTAAACGGGATAGTTGTTGTCAAAGCAGGCCATACATACAGGCAGGTTACCAACCATCTCTTTAAAATCTTCTGTTCGCATGTAGCCGAGTGAGTCGGCTCCTATGCTTTTTCTAATATCCTCCGACGAGTGCTTCGATGCTATAAGCTGGCTTGAACTCGGTACATCCGTACCGTAGTAACACGGATAGAGAAACGGCGGTGAGCTGATTCTTACATGAACGCTCTTTGCCCCGGCACTCTTCAACATAGTTATCAGATTTGCCATTGTCGTGCCTCGCACTATCGAATCATCGATAAGTACTATCCTCTTGTCCTTAACCACACTTTTTATCACGCTCAGCTTCATATGGACTGCCGATTCACGTTCCTCCTGAGTAGGCTTAATAAAAGTTCTTCCCACATAGCTGTTTTTGTGAAATGCCATTCCAAACGGTATACCCGATTCTTCCGAATATCCCTTAGCTGCCGCAAGCCCCGAGTCGGGAACTCCCACAACCAGATCCGCTTCAACCGGATAGGCTCTTGCAAGTGCTTTACCGGCATTTATTCTTGCATCATATACATTTATGCCGTCTATTACCGAATCAAGTCTTGCAAAATATATATACTCGAATATACAATGTGCCTTTTTTTCCTGACACAAACTAAAATCCGATTTAATACCTTCAGGTGTTATCGTAATAATTTCACCCGGTTTTATATCTCTTATAAACTCCGCATCAACCGAAGCCAATGCACAGCTTTCGGAGGCGAGTATGTAGCTGTCCTTTCTTTTTCCAAGGCATAGAGGCTTAAGCCCCAAAGGATCTCTTACTCCGATAAGCTTTCTCGGACTCATTACTATCAGCGCGTATCCGCCTTTTAGCTTATGCGCCGTATTAATTATCGCCTGCTCCACGCTGTCTGTTTCTGTACGGTTTATGGCTATCTCACAGGCTATTACCTCAGAATCCGTAGAGGTAAAAAATACCGCACCCTGTTTTATCAAATCTTCTTTAAGCTCTTTTGCATTGGTAATATTACCGTTATGCACCAATGCAAGTGTACCTTTAAAATAGTTAAATACCAACGGCTGAGCATTTATGATGTTGCTTTCTCCTGTTGTCGAGTATCTTACATGTCCGACACCCAGGTTTCCGATAAGTCTGTCAAGCATTTCACCGTGAAATACTTCATTTACAAGCCCCATTTCCTTATGCAGGCTTACATTCCACATCGGACCTCTTGTATTGCATACCGCCATTCCGGCTGCTTCCTGACCTCTGTGCTGCAATGCACCAAGTCCGTAATATATAGTATGTGCAACCTGCTCGTCTTCCGGTGCATATATTCCGAAGACTCCACATTCTTCATGCAGCTTATCATCTACTGTATCATTTTTATCAAAGTTCATTTTTTCGTCTCCCTATATCCGAAAAAATTCATTATGTCTTATTTATCTATACATTAAACAACAATTCCTCATAAGTCGGATATGGAAGAAGATGTGTAGGAATACTGTCCTCAACCTCATCTGCCACCTTACGAATCTCATCCATTTCCGAAAGAATTACATCATGGTAATAGAATGAAGCCTTATATATATCTTCATCAGCCATAAGCTCTGCACTCTTTGTATCTTCCTTAAACTTACCGAGAAGCTCATAAATCTTATCATAAGCATCTGACATAGCCTGAAGCTCTGCCTTGCCGGCCTTGCTCTCGATGCCTGCTGCTTCCTTCTTAATCGAAATTGTATTACTAAGCTCATCCTCGTAAGAATAAAGCGCAGGAAGGAAATCATGATTCAGCATGCTCTGTAAAGTCTTTGCCTCGATGTGAATTATCTTACAATAGTTCTCAACCAAAATTTCATATCTTGATTTCATTTCGGTTTCGGTAAATACTCCATGCTTTGTAAATAATTCAATATTCTTTTTATCTATAAAATGAGGGAGTGCTTCCGGTGTTGACTTTAAGTTATAAAGACCTCTCTTTTCTGCCTCTTTTACCCACTCATCAGTATATCCGTTACCGTTAAATATAACCTTCTTATGCTTAGCGATTGCACGCTTAACCAGCTGATGAACCGCAGCCTTCATATCATCCGTATTTGCATCCTTAAGTTCCTCATAGAACTGGCTTAAAGCCTCTGCTACCGCAGTATTAAGAACTATGTTAGGACCTGCAACGGAAATCTCAGAACCAAGCATACGGAACTCAAATTTATTACCTGTAAATGCAAACGGTGAAGTTCTGTTTCTGTCTGTTGTATCCTTGAAGAAGTGAGGAAGAACCGTTGCTCCGGTTTCCATCTTCACTCTATCCTGCTGATTGAATATCTCATCCTTTTCGATTGCTTCGATAATAGCGTTTAACTCTTCACCAAGGAAGATTGAAACTATTGCAGGAGGTGCTTCATTAGCTCCGAGTCTGTGATCGTTTCCCGCACTTGCAACCGATATTCTCATAAGGTCAGCATAATCATCAACTGCCTTTATTACCGCCATAAGGAATACGAGGAATTGAATATTGTCTGCAGGTGTCTTACCCGGTTCAAGAAGATTGATACCTGTATCAGTCGAAAGGGACCAGTTATTATGCTTTCCTGAACCATTTATTCCATCGAAAGGTTTCTCATGTAAGAGACAAACCAAATTATGCTTTGCAGCAACCTTCTTCATTACTTCCATTGTAAGCTGATTATGATCAACAGCCACGTTGGTTAAATCAAATACAGGAGCAAGCTCATGCTGTGCCGGAGCAACCTCATTATGCTTTGTCTTAGCCGGTATTCCAAGCTTCCAGAGTTCTTCATCAAGCTCATGCATAAAAGCTGCAATTCTTGGCTTTAATGCACCGAAATAATGATCTTCCATCTCCTGTCCCTTAGGAGGCATCGCACCAAGTAAGGTTCTTCCGGTAAAAATCAAATCTTTTCTTTGATGATATAAATCTCTGTCTACAAGGAAGTATTCCTGCTCAGGTCCAACTGTTGTCGAAACATTATTTACTTCTGTTCTTCCAAGAAGATGAAGCATCTTGGTTGCTTCTTTATTAAGCGCTTCCATTGAACGAAGAAGAGGTGTCTTCTTATCAAGTGCTTCACCGCTGTATGAACAAAAGGCTGTCGGAATGTAAAGTGTTCCATCCTTTATAAATGCCGGTGAAGTAGGATCCCAGGCTGTATATCCTCTTGCCTCAAATGTTGCTCTCAAACCACCTGAAGGAAAACTTGATGCATCAGGTTCACCCTTTACAAGCTCCTTGCCGGAGAAATCCATGATAATCTGTCCGTCACCTACAGGAGTAATAAAGCTGTCATGCTTCTCTGCGGTATA
>CADCDW010000079.1 GCA_902800325.1 uncultured Lachnospiraceae bacterium | reverse complement strand
GGCCGAATTATATCTGTTTTTCTCAACAGAAAAAATCGGTTGATAATATACCAAAAGCTCGTTTCTGTCTATAGCAAGTCTTACCGCCTTTTCAATTTCCTTTTCGCATCTCATCTTGGAAAGATCCATATCTCCGGCAATTGATATACCGCCCTTATTGGTCTTTTTAGCAAGTGACATAGCATAATCGATCATTTCGATAAGACTTCCGTAATTCTGTGCATCTTTCGGGCATTCAAAACAGCATATCGAAGCCGACATCATTATACCGGAATGAGAATCACTATACCACGGATGTCTGAAACGATTCTGGATATTTTCTGAAACAACCTTTATATCCTCTATATTTTTCTTGTTACATATAGCTGCAAACTTGTCAGAACCATATGCAAATACATCATCTACTTCATCAACAGTTTCGAGATAATGTCCAACCTGGACCAAAAGATTATCTCCTACATCAACTCCATAAGTTTTATTGATGTATTTAAAATCATCCATCGCAAGAAAGATTACAGCAAACTTCTTATCTCTTCCAAAGCGATAATCCAGATAATTGCGCATACAATCCTTATTATTAAGATTGGTAAGATTGTCCATGTAAAGTGCAGGATTAAATATATAATTATAAAGTGAAAGACAAACTATGGAAAATGCAAAGCCTAACAAGGATACGGAAAACTTATACTGAACCATGAGCATAGCCGTTGAAAAAACTATACCTAAAATCAATATAAATACGTTAAATGCCGGAACACTCTTCCTTCTGTAAATAATAACCGCAATCTCAGAAACGACCAATACAGCGGAAAGAAATATATAAATTGTACCAAGCTTACCTGTCGAATACCCGGAACGACTGAAATAAAAACCGGCTTTGGTTTCAGGTGTAATAAAATCAATCACCGTAGTGCAAATGAGTATAAAATAGAAGAAATATTTTATTATTTTCTTTTTGTTTTCATAGAGGTTCATATATTCGCATATAAAATCAGCATAAACTACTAAAATAAAGCTGATCATAAATGAATATAAAGCCAAAATATAATTAAATCCGATTTCATCAACTACTTCTATCTCATATAAAACATCAGCAATCGTATTAACTGCCGTCGAAATCAATACATATATATTAAATCGCAGAAAAAAAGAATAACTCTTAAGAGGTATTCTTTTTTGATGAAAATACCATAAAATCATAAGTGTACAATTAATAATTGCAGTCAGATTAAATACTAAATTAAATTCAAGCATAATGAACCCCGTCTATATATAAAATTTTGTGCAAAATTTGCCAAGCAAAATATGAACAAACTATTAATAAAATAATAACATTTATGTATTATTTTTACAATATGTTATTTTGCATATTTTTTGGAAAAATAATTGTGAAAAAATACATATTTTTATTTTTCTTTTGACGCAAGTTCAAGTTCCTTAAGTTCTTCTCTTACACGTTCAACTGTATCGGTAAGTTCTTCCGTACTTGCAGCAATCTGCTCAGTTGATGCAGCAAAACCCTGAGTGCGACTGTTTACCCCTGCAACTATATCAAAAAGCTTGTCCGTTTCAGCTTCTATTTTATTGACGAAACCTTTTATGCTTGCATTATTTTTATCGCTGTAGCAAGGCTTATCATGGCACCAGTTAAAGCATTTTCATCTTTTGATGTAAGAAGTTCATTTACCTCATCAGCTATGTAACCTATGGCAATCGCACCCAAATCTATCTTCATTCCATTTTCCTTAAACCTTACACCGAAAAGCAGTTCACCACTTTCCTCATCATCAGCATATCCCGATGAAACCGCGTTAGACCACTCGCGGGCAGGAAGCTCAAGTACCTCTGCATTATCAGGATTTGTTTGCAAAAGAAGTTCACTTATCTCCGTATCATCAGGAACACGATAGTTTTTGCTGAAAAATCCCCACGCATCCGATAACGGATAAAGAGCTATATTAAATGCACCATCTGTTTCATGCGAAAGCTCCTGACTCATCTTTATAACCTCTATAAGTTCATCCGAACAGGCTGCATTACCGTTATTATTTAAATAATAAACCTCTGAATCGGGTCTTTCCGTTGAAAACACACCGTCCAATCTATCAATCAAATCAGCCGATTCCTTAAGTAAATTCTCTGAATCCTCACCATATACGGTCAAGCCTATCACATCATCCATTGCAAAAAAAGTGGTTGATGAACTTTTTTCACCTGTTTCGATATCTATTGAATCAGAAAACGGTGTACTCTCTGTTGTCGGCACATCAGCTTCCGGCTTTTCTGATTCACCGGTTGTATCGGTTGTATTTTCTACTGTAATTTCCTCAATCTTTTCAGTAGTATCACTTGTTTTTTCAAAAGAATTATCTTTTTTTGAACTGCCCGAGTTACCACATCCGGTTAATAATATAGTTCCCAAAAAGATACCGCCTAATATCCGCAATCTTCTTTTTTGCATTGTTCTACCCCCCCATGTTTGTTTTACCATACTATAAGCGAACCATCCATACCACTTTCTTCTATCACAAATATTCTTTCACTTCCTTTTTCATCAACATCCTTTACAAAAAGCTCGAGAATCTTAAAATTCTTAACAGTCTTATTAACTGAAAATTTACTTTACCAGTTCAACAGCATTGTTATTATCAACCAATTTAACACTTTTCAAATTTCTTATATATGATGTAAACTTTGAATAACCGATTTTTTTAATTTCATTTTCAACATCATCAAAGCTGTCATATATTCTCTTCTTGAGCAAGCCTAAGTTCATTTTATCATCATTCTTCTTCAACTCATCAATAATCATTTTTTCAAGCCCTACATTTTTATCCGACTTTAAAACAATGGTTGATGTTCTTCCCGAAGTTTTTACAGTCACATTCTTCATACTGTTAGCAAATGATGTAAGATTGTTAAACCCATAATTTCTAAAATCGAACTCCGGATATAATCTTGACAGCCTGCTGCCTATCTCTCCCAGTCCCGTCAGCTTGTCCTTGCTGTTATTTTCATTGATTATCTTAATTATCGCCTTTTCTATGGTTGACTTTTTTGTCACATTATTTTTATTAGGTGTACTGTTGGGTAACGAATTCAAACTATATGTAGCTATATTATCACACACCATATTGTATTCATATTTATCATCATTTTGTCTCCTATCATCAGGCATTTCTTCCTCATCAATTATCTGATTAAGCACAACAAATTTCTTGCATGCCCTGACAAACGATTGCGGTGTTTTATCCTCGCCCATACCTATCACATCTATACCGTTTTCACGTATCTCCTTGGCAAGCTTGGTAAAATCCCCATCACTTGAAGCTATGCAAAACATATCTGCCTTGCCTTCATATAGAAGCTTCATAGCATCTATTACCAGACATATGTCTGTAGCATTTTTACCTGATGTGTTACTCTCCTGCATAATTAGATTAAGAGCATATTTGTTGGTGCACTCCATCCACCCTTTTATAGAACTATTAATCCAATTACCATATACACGTCTTATGATTATATCTCCATATTGGCTAAGTTCATCTATTATTGTATCCATATATTTTACCGCAACATTATCCGCATCGATTAAAAGTGCTATTTTTGCATCGTTTTTGTTATCTGAAATCACGTTTTTACCTCCTACCTCTGCACCCGGTTAAGATACCTCTCCCAAGTAAAAATTGCCTCTTTAAAACTTACTTTTATCTCATATGAATCTGCTGCCGTATTGTCTTCCTCGTCTGTAAACTCTAATCCTATGTTATATATATTTTCAGAAGACTCATTGTCATTATCCTTCTCCATATAATATAGATAAGAACCCTCACATGTGTTTATTATATTCTTTATTTCTTCATCATTCAATACGGTATCCGGCACTTCCTCCATAAGAACTTCATTGGCATCATAATACTTGTAGCCGTCCTTTTTTGCTGATATTATCTTGCCTTCTAAAAATCTTACGGTTGTTGTATCCGCATAGCTTTCGGTATAGTTGGTATTTTGCGAATTGTTACTGTCTACGATAAGTGCCTCCAGCACAAGGATTATCCCTGCTTCATTTACCTTAAAACTTTGGACTACACAATCGTCAAATGTAAATTTTTCTATTTCGTTTACTGATTTAAAGCCCATATTTTTTCTCCTTAAATATTTTTTAGACTCTTTCTTTATTCATTCCTTATGGAATCCCACTATCTTAACTGCTGCAAGCGGTGTTCCCAAGTCATCGGTCACTCGTACATTATAACAGCAGGTACTTCTTCCGTTTTTGATAAGTTCAGTTTCTGCGATAACCTTATCACTCTTTGGCACTCCGATAAATGAAATATCCGATGTGATGGAAACCGTTCCCGGTTTCTGCCAGTTTGATGCAACTGCAAATGCAAAGTCTGCAAGTGTAAAATATACTCCACCCATTACGCCGCCTACCGCATTTTTGTGATGTTTATTTAAAGTAAGACTTACCTTTGCATAGTTATCTCCTACCTCTTCTATATACGCTCCTGTATCGGCTGCATACATGTCATGGCTGAAAAATTCTCTGATTTCTTCTATATCTTTCACCTTTAGTCCTCCTGTAAATTTATTTAATCTCATATCCTTCCTTTGCCAACACTTCAAGTGCTTTAATAAAATTCTCTTCTTTTACAAGTATGTAATCAGTATTGTAGGTTGACACCGCAAATATTCCTATCTTATTATCAGCAAGAATTGTCGATATCCCGGACAGAATTCCTATCAATGAAAAATCGAGCACTCCCTGTATCCGAAAGCCCCTCCATCCATCATCGCGGTCGGTTGTTTGAGCAGGCGTATCTTTAGTCGCACACACCAACGATATCTCTTCATCAGTCTTCCCTATGAAGTAAAAATCTTTAGATAAATCTATATCCTCTTCTGATTTTACCTTGCATACTGTCAGCTCATATTCCAGTTTTTTTAATTCCATACTCTATTCCCCTCTTTAAACATCCTCATCATCTCATTTGTAAGACTATAATCATAGGGCTGGAGTACTATATCCTCCGGACTTACCCACTCCGCATATTTTAGCTCCGACTCATCCATATGTATCTTATCATCACCGTCTACATCACAGAAAAATCCGACTAACAAATCTTCAGCAGTGCCCCAAGGCTGAGATTTATAATACCTTATATTCTTTACCTTAAGTCCTGTCTCCTCCATAACCTCTCTTGTTACAGTTTCTTCGATAGTTTCGCCTATCTCGGTAAAGCCCGCAATAAGAGCATTATGTGCAAAGCCGGTTTTATATTTTGTAAGAAGAATTCTGTCACCGTTTATTACCCCGACTATAACAGCCGGATTAATACGCGGATAAATCTTATTGCCACATTTTGGACATACAAGCGCCCTTTCATGCAAATCCTTCATAATCTCATTTCCGCATCTTCCGCAAAAAGAATTATTTTTATACCACTGTGCCAGATGATATGCCGTAAATGCAGCATGCATATATCTCTTTGGCTCAAGCTCATATTCCATGATATGCCTTAAATTATAAAATTCATATCCGGAAGGTATCTCAAAAACCGGATTATAATTATTAAGACAAAGAGCTTCGGCAAGAAAGAATTGCTCCTCATCTACAGAAAAAATATATGTCAAATCCTGCTTGCTGTCACCTTTAAAATCCTTTAGTCTCGGAAAGTCCACATTTTCTTTTAATGAATCAATCTTAAGCAAAAGCCTGTTGTCCTTAAATACAGCTATACGACTATCCTCATCAGGCTTGGCATCAGAACGGTAACTATTATTAAATATATGTGGTAATATGTCCTGAATCATCTTTATACCTCCACTAAACCCATAAGTACCTTGTAAAACTCAGGATACTCTTTTTGAAGTCTTAACAACTTTCCGTCTTTACTCAAAAAGCAATGCTCTGAATGTGCCTCACACAAGACCTTATCATCCTTATTTTTCATTTCGTAATAAAGCTTAAGTCTTACACCCTTGAACTCGTCAATTCTAACAGTTATGTAAACCTCGTCAGAAAATGTACAGCTTGTCTTATATTTACAGTCAAGTGCAGTTACCGGCGATGCAATCCCCATCTCTTCAAGCCTTGCAAAATCCCACCCTATCTGTGACAAAAAATCAACTCTTGCTTCCTCCATCCACCTTACGTAATTTGAATGATGCACTATACCCATTTTGTCTGTTTCATAATATTGAACTGTATGTTTATATCGATTCATTTTTTCCTCCCTAACACCGCATTTGGACAAAAACTTTTTATCACAGCCATATAATTATTAATCTCATCCTTATTCATACCAGCCACATTTATGACTGTCTTACGATACTTGGTACGAAGAACGATATTTTGAATTTCTCTTGTTGTCATTTTTTCACGATATATTGCATAGATATCCTCAAGATATGTCATATCATATATACGAGCCTTTATTACAAGAATGTTTTCTATGATATATATGTATCTGTCCTCGTATCTCGGTCCTTCGGATGCGTCAATAATACTTGCCATCCTTTCGATACCCGGATATTTTTTTAAAGGTTTTTTATATCTCATACATCCATCAATCGTAAGGCAAATAAAAAGTAACAATATTACACAGACAATTATTATGCCAAATGGTCCTAAAAGTTCTTCATTATAGGCCTTTAAGCAATATATCAGTATAATACCTATTGCTATAAGACCGCCTATTATCTTAGCTTTGGCTTCATTTTTTATACGTTTGATTATTAAATCTAAATTTTTCACCGTAAACTCCTTACAAAGATTAATATAGCTTTTTTAATGCCAATAATCAATTAATATTATTATCAATTATCGTTGCAAGTTCTTCATTTATCCCACATTTTTCCGCATAAGTTTTCCACTCTGACACAACTTTATTTCCCTGTTCCAATATCTTTTTGCATTTTTGACCGGACAATCCCATATCTCTTCCGGCTAAAATAATATCATCATCAGTAATATCAAAATTTTTTCCGTTTACAGTCATTTGATGCTTTGATATCCACTTATTACCCGGTTTATATGCATAGGTCAAATCATATGCCGGCGAAAGACTCCATACGCCCTTTCTATCCATAAGAAATGATACATTTTTTACATGGTCATCCATATTAAAGGTTTTACAGTTAAAGACCATTCTTCTGTAAATTTGTTCCACATCAGAGGATAGAATTCCAAGTCTTCTTCCATATGCAGCAAGTTCCTTATATCCGGTAAGACAAGGTATATTATAATCATAATGACAAAGCGCAGAAAATGTCTGCATATGGATTTTATTGCCGTTATTTCTATCAAATCGTTTTGTCATAAAATGATTAAGACCATCCTTATTATATATCCTGCACTCATTCATATCAATTCCGAAATCTTTAGCCATAAGATAATAAGCATACTCAACTAAGGTATATTGTTTTTTATCCTTAACATTGTGATCCCCATTATTTGATACTCCATCAAACTTGATAATCCACTGTTCAAAGCTTTCGTCATTCTCTGTCTGACCTGAACGAACCTCTCCCGTTTTCTTATTCCAAGCTATAACCGCTTTTGCTCTGGCTCCTCCTGCAGATGTACCAAATTCAAGCATCTGCTGCATCGTTATATCTTTAGAATTATAACTAAGGTTTTCCTTACCTGAAAGAATTTCTGATGCAAACTTAACCATTTCATTTACATCTATGGACAGCTCGCTATCTGATACAGGTCCATTGGAAGGCACATACTCCAATGCACCCATTCCTCTTTTCCCCGTATAGCAAAGTCGCTCAATCGCCGTAAATGAATCGGGATTTCTTCCCTGACTTATAAGCCAAGTGTCTATAACGGCATTACCAAATTTATCCGGAAGTGAATCCGCCAAAAGTCCCGGTAATCCTTTAAATGATGTATTGATAAGCTCCGGAAATGTATATATATTGTTAGATAACGGCATCTTAAATGGTGATACCTGAATATTACTTTTTATAAAATCCTTATCATATTCAAATGAAATAATTCCGCTTATTTCATCTTGATGAACTGTACCTATTCTTGTTCCCCATAGATAAACCTCTGCATTTTGAATCATATTTCATCGCCCCATTTCCATGTACTATTAGAGACCTTCTTCTTTCCCGCCCGCATTCGTTTTCCTTCACTTTCTATAAAATGCGACGGACGTTTCGTATAATCAGGTACTAAGACCTCAAGATTTCCTCCTATACCAAGAGCCTGCATAAGCTTAATCAAATTTGACATAGTTATATCTTCTCCATTCTCAAATCTGCTTATGCTTCTTTGTGAAACCATAGATTTATCTGCAAGTTCCTTCTGTGTCATCGGATAAGCAATTCTATATTGTTTTATTCTTTCTGCTATCTCATTTTCAACAAGCTTAACATCAACATTGTTATTAATAATCATTTTTAAACACCTGCCTTATAAACGATATAATAGCATATTCAAAAATAAAATGCAATATATTGCATTTTATTTTATGTTTTAGTTATTAATAAGCAATATATTGCATTTTATTTTTTATATTATTTTTTATTATTTTTTATATTCTTTTTCCAATATTTCCTTTAATTCATCTAAATCTATTCCACTCAGTTTAGCCTTATCCGCAGCCTTTGACAAAAGCTCCCTTGTCTGCCTTAAGCTTTCTTCACGTAAAAGCTTTGCGTTTTGTGCCTTTACAAAACAACCTCGTCCGGTGTAGGACTCTATGAAACCGTCCCGTTCAAGTTCCTCGTAGGCGCGCTTGGTAGTGATAACACTTATCCGAAGCTGCATAGCGAGATTACGCATCGAAGGGAGAGCCTCGCCTGCGGCAAGCTCTCCACTCATTATCTTTGCCTTTATCTGATTTTCAATCTGCAGGTAGATAGGTTCATCCACCATATTTGAAATAATTATATCCAATGTTATTTCCCGCTTTCTCTAAGAAGTAAGTACCAGCTTGGTATACCTGCGACAATCGCAGGTACAAGCAATCCGTATATACCAAATGTAAACTGTATGTTGCCCGATTCATTTCCCGAAAGGAACATTGAAACAATTGCCGGAATACAGGAATCTATCACTGCATGTGCCAGTGTAGGTGCGATAACCGAATCCGTCTTTTTCCTTAACAGCTGTAAAAACGCTCCCATAAAAATGCAGCTTATACACATAAGTATAATTCCCACATAAGGATATCCTGCGTAATCCTTGCCATAATTAAGACCTGATACCACAACAAGCTGTGCATGCCAGAGTCCCCATAAAATCCCACCGATTATAACAGAGAGGCTTACTGCACGCTTATCTACACCCGATACATTTTCATCAGAATAATTTCCACACGATACAGCATCTTCCGAATTATTATATATATGCTTGCCGTTATTATCAGCCTGACTTACTATACTCCTGAAAAATTCCTCCAGCTTATCATAAATATACGCTCTCCAGCCAAGCTCTTCACCGAGCAAAATAAACATATTAAAATAAACCATATCAAGCGATATTGCAGGATTAAGCATATTTACAAAAAAGCTGTAATTATTTTTGAAGGAAAAACCGGCATTTAATGAATAAGTTACAAGGATACAGCCAATTAAACCCATAAGAAGCGGAACTAAAACCGCAATAAAATACCACCTTAGATGTCCGGTAAACTTTGGAAGCATAATCCCATCTTTAAAGCCCTCTTTCGAAACATATCTAAGAATCACACAGGCTATAAGCGGCGAAAAGATTCCAAGCAGGTATAAAAAGTTAGAAACCTCAGTTAAGTTATGCTTTACTAAGTATCCGTCCTTCTTTAAATAAAATGCACCCGTTACATACATAATTCCAAAAGATATTATAACATACAAAAGAATTTGAATGACTGTTTTTTTTCTGGCAGGCTCCAAATTATTTACATTTTTTTCTGTAATTATATTTTCCGTACTACGCATCATACTCCTCCGTTCCCTTTAGATAAAACTTACAGGATATGCGATATGAAAGATAATAAAGCAATACAATAATATGCGGTAAAAATGTCGCAATAAGAAGCTTTGGTGCCGCCATATCAAGAAGCCTAGCCGTTATCGCCTCACCGTTTATGTACTTTGATATATCAGGATTATCCTTAAGCCGCTTAAAAAACTCTACCATGCCTGATATATCTCCAAACAATGCATATAAAATCACAAAAAAGAAAACCGTCAAAAGTACCGCAACCTTAACATTTGTTCCTCTGCCGCTTCCATATCTTATGACAAAAGGAAGTTCTAAAGCCTCATAAGCTATATTTACAAAAAGAAGCATCATATAAATAATGGTATTATCCGTATGAATGCCTGTTATCAGCGAGATTAATACATCAAAGCAAAAACAGATAACAACTCCCGTTGATGCAATCATAAATATTAGTGTATACCTTGATGCCACCAGACCTTTTTCCGTAAGCGGCGTTGAGGTACCAAAATAGCTCCACTTTCTTCTTTCATCAATCCCGCAAACCTTACTTTGCAGGAAGAAAGCCATAAGAAACACAAGCATTGCAAGGCACATTGATATATTATTTGTATCAAGACCAAACTCTTTGGCAAATACCAAATTATTTTTTGCAAAAATAACAGCAGCTATAGCAATAATCGCCATAAACAAATATACACCCAGACACAAAAATATGTTTTTTCTTTCTAAATACAAATCCTTCTTTATAATGCCGCGCACCCTATAATCACCTCACATCTACACCTTTGTCCCATAGCTTTTTGCCGCCTTACATGAACCGTAAAAGCTTGCAAATGCCGTAACAATAACAAGAATAATCATAATCCATATATATTTTAAAGCAAAACATGTCACAATATCATAGATACCTTTATAATCACCTTCACCAAGTGCGTCACCTACTCCCGATTTTACGATAAACACAAAAAACAAAAGCATCAAAAGAATCATCATCACCATTCCGATAAAAGAAATAACACTTGACTTTCTAAATCTGATAAATAAAAATGCCGCCAAAAGCTCTGCTATAAGAAAGATTCCGCAAAGAAAAGCTATAACAGCTATATCCCCTTTGTTTAAGGTGGTATGGCTCACTGCATTTGATATAAAAAGATTTATAAATCCAAGCAGAATACCACATACAAACAAAATAAACATTGAGATATATTTTGCTCCGATAAATTTAACCATTTTCAAAGGTGTCGTATTTAAATATTTATTAAAGCCTGCGGAATAATCTGAAAAGATCACACGTATGATTCCGCTTACATCCATACAGGCAAAGAACACCATAAAAGCAAGTCCCAGTCTCACATAAGGAAATATCATATCAAGATTTTCGGTGGAAACATACTTTGCTATATTTCCGCATCTTGCACTAAGCAAAACCAGATTTCCTATAAGAATAAAGACAAGGATGGTGATAAAGCAAATCCTGATGGTCTTTCTTCCCAGATAAAATTCTCTCATAATAAGATTCTTCATAAAATTTCTCCACTAAATCATCTGGTAGTGTCAAATTGACACCCCGTTTTTTGTTTCTAAATTCTTATATTTAGGGGCTTTGCAAATAAAAAGAGCATTGACCCCCCTAAAAGATGTATAA
>CADCDW010000078.1 GCA_902800325.1 uncultured Lachnospiraceae bacterium | reverse complement strand
ATGGTGGCAGGTATAGCTTCTGTTGTGGTAGATGTGGTATTTAATTATCTTCTCATATATGGTAAATTGGGTTTTCCAAGACTGGAGGTAAGAGGTGCTGCCATAGCTACGGTTATAGCAAGATTCGTGGAGATGGGAGTTGTAGTTATATGGGCACATAAAAAAAGCGACATACATACATTTCTTAAGGGCGTATATAAGACCTTAAAGGTACCGGCTGAAATGGCAGGGAAGGTTTTGGCAAAGAGCTTTCCTATATTTATAAATGAGTTCCTGTGGGCGGGCGGTATAGCAGTTCTTACACAGATTTATTCAAAACGCGGACTTGATATAATCGCAGGACTCAATATATCAAATGCAATTTGTAACCTTTTAAATGTAGTATTTATCGCTTTGGGAAGTGCCGTCGGCATTATCATCGGTCAGATGCTTGGTGCATCGGAGTATGAAAAAGCAAAGGTAAGCTCCGTTAAGCTGATGTGGTTTACGAGTGCTATCTGTGTACTTTTAACAATAGTATTGGTATCTATTTCGAGTGTATTTCCGAAGATATATAATACAACGGACGCAGTCAGAGATTACAGTACAAAATTTATAATAATAACGGCATTATTTTTCCCGATTCAGGGCTTTTTAAATACTCTATATTTTACGCTTCGTTCAGGAGGAAAAACAGTAATTACATTTTTATTTGACAGCGGTTTTTCATGGGTATTTTCCGTTCCGGTGGCTTATGTCATATGTACATATACCGGACTTCCGATACTTTGGATATATGTAACGATACAGGCGCTTGATATAATTAAAGTCGTGGTCGGATATGTACTTATCAAAAAGGGGATTTGGATCACAAACCTTGTAGGAGAGAGTTGAATGATGAGTTTGTTAAGTGTTAAGAATAATAAGCAATGATAAAAAGTATGATAAAAAGATTGGAGATAGAAAAAATGAATTATAAAGAATTAAAAAAAACTGCCCTGTTGGCGGGACTTATGACAGTTATGGTCGGTTCGATATATGGATGTGGAAATAATAAATCCGATAATAATGAGAATAAACAAACTACCGTAGAGGCTGTTACAACGGAGGCGGAAACAACAGGGGCTAAATCAGAATCAGAAACAGTAACAACAGAGACACCTGCGATACAAACTAATCAGGATTCTTCTGCAGGAGAAAATGCCGGTGAAGAGATAACAACCCGGTCACAGGATAATATGCAATACACAGCACAAAATATAATAGGAACTTATGTATGTGATAGAGCAACTATCATGATATCGAGAGCAGGCGGAGAAAATGTTAATATAGATATATCTTGGGGAAGCAGCGCATATTCTTCTGCAGAATGGACTATATCAGGAACCTTTGATGCCGAAAATTTGTGTATAAATTATACTGATGCAGTAATGAAAGAGGTTGAATACGGAGAAAATGGAGACATCAGCAACGAGACAGTGTTTTATTCTGATGGAACAGGTTCATTTATGTTTGATATGGATGCACAAACTGTTATATGGAATGATAACAAGGAAAATGCTGCATCCGGTATGATTTTTGAACTGACTAATATTAACGGAACCGTTGGAAGGTAGAAAAATATGGAAGATAAAAACATTTATTCAAAACATGAGAAAAAAATTGAAAAGCATCACGAGCAAATAGAAGAAAAGAAGGAAGAACCAAGCAAGGAGTACCGTGAGCAAAAGGAAGGATTAAGCAAGGAGTACCGTGAGCGAAAGGAAGAACGCAGAGAACGCTATGAAGAATACAAGGAGTTCGTAGAGGAAAGGCGTGAGGAGATAAATGCGCTTATGAGCCAAAAATCCCTTAAGGATATAATCAGGGGAGCATTTTCCATCAAAGCGGATACGGCAGAGCCGGAAATAATCAGAGAGAGAATTTTAAGTGGCGGCAAGGTAACGGGTACCAATATGGTTATCATGATTTGTGCAATTATGATTGCTTCTGTGGGACTAACAGTTAATTCAACTGCTGTTATCATCGGAGCGATGCTGGTGTCACCCTTGATGGGCAGCATACTGGCGCTTGCTTATGGCTCGGTTACACGTAATCCGGTTCTTTTGGAAAAACATGGTACAGGCTTTATACTTCAGATAGTTGTAAGTCTCCTTACCTCTACACTTTACTTTATGATAGCACCGATACATACAGCTACACCGGAACTGCTTGCAAGAACCTCACCATCCTTTTATGATGTACTCATAGCTACCTTTGGCGGAATTGCCGGTATAATCGGACAGACCAGGGAGGATAAGGCAAATACTGTTATACCCGGCGTGGCGATTGCTACCGCACTTATGCCGCCTATATGTACCTGTGGCTTTTCAATGGCAAATGGTAACTGGGACATGTTTAAGGGCGCCGGATATTTATTTATAATTAATTGTTACTTTATATATTCGGCAGCAGAGGTTGTGCTTGCCATTTTGGATTTACCTGAGGCGGCAAAGCTATCACCGGAGGAAAGAAAGAAGTTTAGAAGAAGAAAATATAGGACAACCTTTATAGTGCTGCTTCCGTGTATTGCATTTCTTTTCTCTATACATATGCAGGGGTAAAAAAGGGTTTTGAGATTTAATAAAAGGAGGCATATCATGTCAAAGGCAAGAATACTTATAGTCGAAGACGAAGAAGCTATAGCCAATATGATAGCTATGAATCTTAAGGTCTCAGATTATGACACAAGGATATATAATGATGGTAAGGAGGCGGCAGAGGGGATATATTCTGACCATGCTTTTGACCTTGCTGTACTTGATGTCATGCTGCCCGGATTAGACGGATTTGCGCTGCTTGATATAGTTAAGAAATATAATATACCTGTTATCTTTCTTACGGCAAAGGATGATATAGCTTCAAAGGTGCTGGGGTTAAAGGGTGGAGCCGAGGATTATATAGTAAAACCTTTTGAAATGCTTGAGCTTATGGTAAGAATCGAAAAGGTGCTTGAGAGGTTTCAAAAAAATAATCATATAATCAGTGTCGCAGGACTTGAAATAGATAAAGAAAAGCATACAGTCAGCAGGAATGGCAAAGCTATAGAGCTTAAGCCTATGGAGTTTGAGCTTTTGTGCGTGCTTGCGCAAAATAAAAATGTAGCCATATCAAGAGAGAAGCTTCTTTCGATGGTTTGGGGTACGGACTTTTACGGAGAGACAAGAACGGTAGATGTTCATATAGGACAGCTTAGAAAAAAGCTTGATTTACATGATAATATTAAGACGGTTTCAAAGCTTGGCTACAGATTGGAGGAATAAAGGTGAAGCTTAGGTCGAAGATTTTATGTATAGCGATAGCTGTTATCCTTGCCGCGCTTTTGGTGGGAGATGTAATAATCGGTGCTTTTTGGTATAACACTATGAGGAGGGAAGCACTTCTTACATCTACGCAGGAGATGTATTATACGGTAAGCAGTATAAATGAACATAAAGACAGCAGAGAATGGCTTAATCTTTATTATAAGCGTGCAAAGGATGATTATAGTATCTGCTATAAAGTAAGCCCTGAAATAGATGAAATATATAACCATACCTCACTTGACTTTGAAAAATTGATGAGCTTTGATTATGAGGATGCATCAAAAAATGACTATGCTGTTCATACCGTAGCTAACGGACGATTAAGCTATGCATATATGAAAGATGGGAACAGAAGCTATCTGGTTTCAAGATTTGAATTTGTTTCAACGGGCGGTATCATATGCTTTAAGCTTACGGATATATCCTATATAAAAAGCGATATGATTAAGCGTATAAGCTTTATGCTTATCGTGAGTATCAGCATAACATTTTTATCTTCGCTTATAATTAATCTGATCATTAAAAAGGTCTTTAAGCCGCTTGATAAATTAAATGTACAGGCAAAGCAGATGGCTGATGGTGTATATGATAAAAGGATTATTGTTGATACAAAGGATGAAATCGGTCAGCTTGCGGAAAATTTCAATCTTATGGCAGATGCCGTAGAGACAAGAACCGAAAGCCTTAAAAAATCTGAGCAGGACAAAACGCTCATGATGGGTAATCTTACGCACGAGCTAAGAACACCTATGACAGCCATATCCGGATATTCAGAACTTTTGCTTACAGCCAAGCTTAGTGAGGAGGACAGAGAAGAGGCACTTATGTATATTAATTCCGAATGTAAGCGCTTGGAAAAGCTGTCTACTAAAATGGTAAAGCTTCTTTCCGTTGACAATGAAGCTGATATAAGCTTATCTAAGGTAAGTGCCAAAGATTTATTTGATATAACAGGTAAGGCAATGGCTTCAAAGCTGAAGGAGGCAGATATAGAGCTTGAAGCCTGTCAAAACGGTGAGAGCTTTATGGTGGATTTTGACCTTATGACAGAGGTGCTTATAAATCTTACGGACAATGCGATAAAGGCAAGTCCAAAGGGAAGTAAGATTATTCTTAGGGCAGCAGATAACAGGATAGAGGTGGAGGATTTTGGAAAGGGTATACCCGCCGAAGAAAGGGAAAAAATACTTGAACCATTTTATATGGTAGACAAATCCCGAAGTCGTAAGAGCGGGGGAGCAGGTCTTGGACTTGCACTGGTTACGACGATTTTAAAAAAGCATTCCTGTGTGCTTGATATAGAAAGTGAAGTTGGAAAGGGTACAAGGATGATTTTACAATTTGTTTAAATTTTGATGAATACTTGATGAATAAGTCCATGCTAAGGTATAAAACATAAGGCATGGACTTTTTATTTTGTTAATTAGTTCATATACAAATAGTATATCTTACGAGGAGATTTTATTATGAGAAGATTTAAAAAATCAAGTGCATTTATTATGGCATTTTTTATGGGGCTTGGTCTTATAGGCTGTCAGGAAAATCCTGATAAGCCAATTGTTCAAAATAAGGATTTAGACAAGATGATAGAAAACGCAGAGGATACGGAAAATGGTGTGACGGATTTGACAGATATAGCAGAAAATTATGAAACCTATCAGACTGAAATAAATGATGAGGCGTTAAATGTAAGTGTGAAAGCTGATGCAAAGGTTATGATACCATCTGTAGACACTCTTTCGGTGTACAGAGTAAGACAGAAAAGTATAACTGATGAGCTCCTTGATAATATATGCAATGAGCTTGTGGGCGATATAAAGCTTTATGATATGGGACTTAGTAATCGTAGAACCAAGAAAGTAATAGAAAAAGAAATCGCAGATCAGACAAATTATATAAATGAATTTGAAGAAAATTACAGCAGTGGAGATTTTTACTCTGAGGATGATTACGAGGTTTACTATCAGGAGCTTATGAATGAACTGGATAGATTAAATGAAGAATACGAAAATGCTCCGGAGGAAGCTGTACTTGTTCCTATAGACGGTAAGCTTCACGCTGTGGCAGAGCTTTATAACGCCAATCCTCAAAATGAGTATTATGAATGGATGTATAGTCTTAATAAGGACGGAGAAGTATATGAAGCTTTAAGTGACGGAAAGGATGGAAATTATATATCCATCTATGCTCAAAATAATCCCAACTATGGTAATTGTATCAAATTTAGAAAGAGCAAATATGATTATGTCGGTGTATATACTGTGCTTCCCGGCGGAACAAGTCTGGGAGTCTGGCCTGCGGATAAGGATATTCCGTCAGAGAATTCAATTATAGAAGAAAACAGTTATTTAAAGATTGATAGCAGTACTGTAAAGGGAAATATACTTGAAAATGAAAATGCAACCATAAGTGAGGAAGAAGCACAAGGTATAGCAGATAAATTTCTTGCGGATATCGGTCTTGATTCGTATAGTCTGGCTGATGGAGGATTTTATTCGGAGATACCTGAAATGTCTGATGAAGCTTATTGGGGATATCATAATGTATATATATTTAATTATAAAAGGGCTATGGACGGTGTTGAGGTTGAAAACAAAGTGAGCAAGCATACTGAGGGCTGGTCGGAGGATTCGTACGTAAAGCTTGACTGGCCGGGAGAAGAAGTAAGAATTATAGTAAATGATGATGGTATAATCGGCTTTGAGCTTTCGGCACCGCTTAGTATAGATGAAACTGTCGTGGAAAAATCAAGTCTGAAAAGCTTTGACGAGATTAAGGATACCTTTGAGGAGATGGTTGTTATATCAAATGCTGTAGAGGATATGGAGGGTGTAAAAAGAGAGATAGATATAAAGAGTGTCACACTTAATTATACAAGGATAAGTGAACCTGACAGCTTTGATACAGGGCTTTTGGTTCCGGTCTGGAATTTTATCGGAGACATAAATGATGTATCAACCAACACTTATGATGACGGAGCGGACAGTCGTACGGAAGCTTATACCAATATCTATATGAGAGACGGAATTGTGTTACAGATAAATGCTATAGACGGAACTGTTATAGACCCGGAAGTAGGTTATTAGTATGAACAGCTTTGAAACAGATATGAAAAGGGCAATAGGCTCTGTCGGATTTGCGGCAGGGCTTGTATTGCAGGTGCTTATTCTAAGTATATCCAAGGAAAGCTCAGAGCTTTTTTTGATAAGCATTCCTTTGGTCTGTACGTTTCCTTATACTACTGCATGGCTTGAAGATTATAAAAGAGGTTATCTAAAGCTGTATATTTCAAGGTGTGGTGTGAGGGCATATATATGGGGAAAATATTTTTCCTGTATATTAAGCGGCGGATTACTTGAGAGCGCGGCAGTATATATATACATGCATACGGATAAGGGCAAAAGCTGTGAGCTGTATCCCATACTTATATTTATGTCAGGTATGTTTTGGGCAGCGGTATCGACTACGCTTGCTGCGATAACAAAAAGTAAATATATAGCTTACGGCGGTTCATTTGTAATCTTTTATCTTTTAATCATTATATACGAAAGATATTTTAATAAAATATATTGCCTTTATCCTGTGGAATGGATAAATCCCTCGCATGTCTGGGTATTTGAAAGATATGGAATAGTTTTTATGCTAAGTGGTTTTTTGGTTATATTGTTTTGCATATATGACAGGGTATTAAGGAGGTGTATAAAAGGTGCATAGCTTACGTCAGGGACTTGGTATTGCAATAAATAATTTCAGAAGCTGGCATAAGAATCCCAAGATAATTCTATCCTTTTGTCTCGGCCTTATATTTTGCTTTCTCTTGTCAGATAAGGTGGTCGGGTTTGCCGATAAACATAATACCATACTTCAGATTATGGAGGTTTTTATATGGACCTTCGGTGATTTAAAATCCATACTGGTCATATCTCTTATATTGATACTTATATTTTCCGATATTCCAAATCTTGGAAATGAGGTGCCGTTCGTCCTTATAAGAACGAATCGCTTTGTGTGGATGCTCGGTCAGATTATATACATTATTCTAACGACATTTTTATATACCCTTTTTATAATGCTTTCAACCTTTATTTTATCCGGAAGAAAATCCTTTACGGCAAATATGTGGAGTAAAACTGCCGCAATAATGGGTTATTCAAATATAGGACAAAGGATAGCGGTGCCTGCCTTTGTCAAGGTGCTTGAATTTTCATTTCCTTATGAGGTGGCATTGCACATTTTCGGACTTATGCTCGGATATTCGCTGGTACTTTCGGGTATAGTTCTTTTGTTCAATATAATAAAGGATAAAGCAGGTATGATAGCCGGTGTGGTATTTTCAGGCTTTGGTTTTATAGTTAATCCAGAGGTAATCCTTAACTGGCTTCATATACCGACAGAGAGAAAGGTCGAAGCAAATATAATATTTGGCTGGATATCACCGCTCAATCATGCGACATATTACATGCATAACTTCGGATATGACAATCTTCCGAGATTGTGGCAGTCGTATGTGTTTTTCGGGCTGTTTAGTCTTACTTTGTTTGGACTTTCGCTATGGAGGATACGCAGCTATTCATTTGATTTTACGGGAACGGAGAGTGTTTGATTTGGATGGAATAGTAGTTGAACATATATATAAATCCTTCGGGAGAGAAAGGGTGTTGGAGGACATAAGCTTTCACATACCTCCCGGAAGTATATACGGCGTTGTGGGAAATAACGGAAGCGGCAAAACTGTTCTTATGAAATGTATATGCGGTTTTATGAGGGCAGACAGTGGGCGGATTTTTGTAAATGAAAAGCAGATAGGAAAGGATGTGGATTTTCCTGAAAACATAGGCGTGATAATAGAAACGCCGGGATTTCTGCCACAGCTTAGTGGATATAAAAATCTAAAGATACTGGCTTCGCTTAAGGCTACGATAGGAAAGGATGAGATAGTTACGGCGATGGAACAGGTGGGGCTTTTAAAAGCCATGAATAAGCATGTATCAAAGTATTCACTTGGTATGAGACAAAGGCTTGGAATAGCGCAGGCGATTATGGAAAATCCTGATGTGCTCATACTTGATGAACCCTTTAATGGACTTGACAAAAACAAAGCAGAGGATATGAGGACACTCTTTAAGAGACTTAAAAAGGAAGGAAAGGCAATCCTTTTGGCAAGTCATAATTCTAAGGATATAAGTGAGTTGTGTGATGAGGTTATGGAGCTTGAATGTAATAATTGACAGTCGGAGGTTTATTATGAGGAAAATAATATATACTTTAGTTATGATTTTTTGCTTATTATTTTTTTGTAAGTCTTTATCTATAAAGGTGCTTGCTAATGAGGATAGCAAAGAAGAAAACATAACTACAGAGGCTTCTGAAAACAAAAATGAAGATGATATAAAGGAGACTTCATTAATAATAGATAATACAAATGTATATGAGGGTATGGAAAAAAGCTACTCCGAAGGTTATGTGCCAGTTACGGAGGCAGAAATACTTAAGTTGGTTTTACCCCTTAAGACCACAGGTGATATAAAGGATAATACTATAACCACCGGGCTTTATCTTGGCGATGGAGACAGCACACCATTTATCTATAAGAATTACCAAAAGAATGTAAATCTTATGGAAAATGATGTAAATAATGGAGCTGCCAAGGAAAACTCTTATCTTGTTACATATATGCTTGATTTAAAGGAAGACAGGATAAATGGTAATTATCCTATAATTGTTAAGATAAGCTTTTTAGATGGTAAGGGTGTAAAAAAAGAGCAGGAATTTACTATATATGCTGTCATAAGTGACGGAATAAATCCAAATGAGGAAAAGAGTACGGAGGAAATTGTGACAGAGGAAATAAAAGAGGAGACGCCTTCATTTGTACCTAAGGTTTTGGTTAAGGAAACCAAATGTGACAAAAAAAGACTTCTTGCAGGAGAAGATGTGTCTGTAGATATAGTTCTTGAAAATACAAGCAAAGAAAAATCAGTAAAAAATATGACCGTAAATGTATCTTCGGAGGAAAAAAACATTTCCCTTGAGAGTGCTTCGGAGAGTACGTATATAGAGCGTATAGGAGCAGGAGAAAGCTTTACGGTAAATTATAAATATCATATCAATCCAGCAACTCCTCAGGGAGAATATACTCTCGATGTAACTATGGACTATGCTGACAGTGAGGGCGCTGTTTATAATTCAAATGGTAAAGCAATAATAAAGGTATTTCAGGAAGAAAAGCTATCCTTTGACAAGCTTAATATAGAAAATGAGGTGGAGCTTGGAGATACCATAATGGCTTCCTTTCAGGTGATGAACTTAGGAAAAACAACAGTATATAATGTGCGTGCCACCATAGAGGCAGATGGACTTACACCTGAGGGTACAGTGTTTTTCGGCAATATCGAAGCAGGAAACAGTATACAGGAAAGCACTGCTATAGAGATAACCGGACTGTCGGGGACAAGCTCATATGGTGAAACAAATGGTACTATAACATATTACTATGAGGATGGTATGGGTAATGAATATACCTGTACCGAGGACTTTGCTACAGTTATAAAAGCTCCTGCCGTATACAATAAGCCTGCTGAAAAAAAGGATGATACAAGTCAGTGGTGGGTAATTATGGCAGTCATTGTAACTGTGATATCAATGGTTTTAATCGGTAAGGGTGTTGATTTTATTAAAAAGAAAAGGTCTTATGATGAGTAGGGGATTTTTTAAAAAATATATCAGGCTGCGAAGAAAAAATGACTTCGTAAAAATTATTTCGCTTTTAATTATATTTTTGCTGATAGTGGTTGTATGTACGGTAAAAGAGATATTTTCTCTGTACAGGGATATAAATACTCCTGTCGAGTATGAAGCCGCCGGTATTCTTAAAAATATCGAATCGGATAATATTATTGCGCTAAGTAAGACAAAAAAAGAAACTTTAACCTTAAGGTATAAAGCCGATGAGGTCAATATAAGCTATGTTTCCGTCTCAGAGGAATATTTAAGCAGGTGCTACGGAATAGCTGATGTCGGTAGTATGCGGACACTTTATATGAATGAAAAGGCATATAATAAGCTTATAAGTAATTTAAACCCGAATAATTATATTTTGGCTCAGCCAGAGAAAATTGAAAAGCTGGATATATTGGATGATGATAAAAGAGTGGTCGGAACAGTCAGGATATGTGTTACCGATATACCGTATCATGATGAGGAGTTTATTGTTTCTAAAATTGATAAAATTGTGGAGAGTGATATAAAAGGTAAAGATGAGCCCTCACAATTTATGGTTTTATTTAGTAAGAAAGATTTAGACGGAGCTAATCTTAGGATGCTTGAAGGCATGGGCTTAAGCATAGCAGATACAGAAAAGGTAAAGCTTGAGGAGGCAGGGTTTGATTTAAGACTTACAAGGATAAAGTATGATTTAATTATAATAGGACTTTTAGCTTTTTTTGTGGGTATTATGTTGGGAAAGCATAAAAGTGACAGCGAATAAAATGTGGCAGCTTGGTTTGGACTGCCACATTTTTTGATTTGGACTGACGCATTTTTTTGTTTGTGATGTCACATTTTTTGGTTGGTGCTTTCATATTTTTTTATTGATATTTTTATATATATGTTTTATATTTAGTTTATCAATTTAATTGATAATATATAAGACTAGGGAGAAAAATTATGAGTATAAGAATAGGTATTATGGGATACGGTAACTTGGGTAAAGGTATCGAATGTGCGATTAAGCAAAATGATGACCTTGAGCTTGTGGCTGTATTTACAAGAAGAAATCCGGAGACTGTAAAGATACTTACCGAGGGCGTGAGCGTATGTGCTGCTTCTGAGGCTTTAGGCTGGAAGGATAAGATTGATGTACTTATACTCTGCGGTGGAAGTGCTACAGACCTTCCAAAGCAGACACCTGAGTATGCAAAGTATTTCAACGTAATCGATAGCTTTGATACGCATGCAAGAGTTCCGGAGCATTTTGCAAATGTTGATGCATCGGCAAAGGCAGCGGGTAAAGTAGGCATAATCTCTGTAGGCTGGGACCCGGGTATGTTTTCACTTAACAGATTATATGCAAACGCTATACTTTCCAATGGTTCGGATTATACCTTCTGGGGTAAGGGCGTAAGTCAGGGACACTCAGATGCTATAAGAAGAATCGAGGGTGTTAAGGATGCTAAGCAGTACACAATCCCTGTTGAATCAGCACTTGAGGCTGTAAGGGCAGGTAAAAATCCTGAGCTTACCACAAGACAAAAGCATACCAGAGAATGTTTCGTTGTACTTGAAGAAGGTGCAGATGCGGCTAAGGTAGAAAATGAAATCAAGACTATGCCAAACTATTTTGCCGATTATGATACAACAGTTCACTTTATAAGTGAAGAAGAATTAAATGCAAACCACAGCGGTATACCTCATGGCGGATTTGTAATCCGTTCCGGTAAGACAGGTTGGAATCTTGAGAATAATCATGTTATAGAATACAGTTTAAAACTTGATTCAAATCCTGAATTTACATCATCTGTTCTTGTTGCATACGCCAGAGCTGCATACCGTCTTAATAAAGAAGGTGTAAGCGGATGTAAGACAGTATTTGATATAGCACCGGCTTATCTTACTTCAATGAGTGGTGAAGAGATAAGAGCCCATCTTTTATAAATCGTAAAAGGCTGCAATAGGTGACAGATGGTAACAAAAGAACCCAAAAACAAGAATTGTTACCGGAAATGAAGTAAAAAAGGTCTGGCAGCG
>CADCDW010000077.1 GCA_902800325.1 uncultured Lachnospiraceae bacterium | reverse complement strand
TATAATCGACACGCTTCGCGTGATGATTTACTCAATGATTTACTGTTATTTTATTTATTGGTGCCCTTTTTATTTTCATTATATAATTTATGCTTGCCAAAATCACTTAGTTTACCTATAAAAACTCAAGGTGCGACCATCTTATAGGTAATATTTCCGTTGATTAGTCTTATATAATTTGTAATTTACCTATAAAAACTCAAGGCGCGATCATCTTATAGGTAATATTTCCGTTGATCAGTCTTATATAATTTGTAATTTACCTATAAGCACTCAAGATGCGACCGTCTTATAGGTAAATCATATAACGAGCTATCTGATAATGCCTTGATTCTCTTTGAGCTGTTTACAATCCCTGTATTTTTGCAGCTTTTGTTACCGGTTTGTCTTCTTTTGATGCTTGAATTTTCTATGAGCCGGTAACAATTCCTGCCTTTTTGCAGCTTTTGTTACCGGTTTGTCTTCTTTTGATGCTTGGATTTTCTATGAGCCGGTAACAATCCCTGCCTTTTTGCAGCTTTTGTTACCGGTTTATATTCTATTGATGCTTGAATTTTCTATGAGCCGGTAACAATTCCTGTATTTTTTCAGCTATTGTTACCGGTTTGTCTTCTTTTAATGCTTGAATTTTCTATGAGCCGGTAACAATCCCTGCCTTTTTGCAGCTTTTGTTACCGGTTTATATTCTATTGATGCTTGGATTTTCTATGAGCCGGTAACAATTCCTGTATTTTTTCAGCTATTGTTACCGGTTTATAGTCTATTGATACTTGGTTTTTCTATGAGTCGGTAACAATCACTGTATTTTTTCAGCTATTGTTACCGATTTATAGTCTATTGATACTTGAATTTTCTATGAGCCGGTAACAATTCCTGCCTTTTTGCAGCTTTTGTTACCGGTTTGTCTCTTTTTTGATGCTTTTATGGTGTCTAATAGCCTGCCTTGTACATACCATGCACAAAAGTACTTGACACTTTATATCCCATGACTCTGTAATCGACCCTTACACCGATAAACCGGAATTTTATTCTGCGTCTGTTGCAGATGCCGGCTCTGCATTTTCTAGAAGAAAGTCGGTTACTTTTTCCTCAAGGGCATAGAAAATGATATCTTCTTCGCTGTACATTTCGTTTAAGTCATCTTCATCGGTTATGCCGGAGTTTTTCATGAGTTCCTGTTTTTTTGCTTTGATTTCATCGTTTGATACAGTAATCTTTTCTTCCTTTGCTATGGCGCAGATTACAATCTTTTCTTTCATATAGTTTTCGACCATTTCGCTTACGTACTCTCTAAATGCTTCTTCGTCACTAAAACCATAATAAACAGAAACATAAGTAGCCAAATCAGTGTTGTAGTTTTGTGCATATTTTTCAACATCTGATACCGTTGAATCAATCAGCTTCTCCATATCCTGAGTTGGATATTCGTTGATAGTCGAATTATCAATTACAGCAGTGATAATAGTTGACTTGTTGGTAGAAGCATCGCTTGTTTTATAGCTTTCGGTAAGATTGTCTCGTATCTGCTGCTCATATTCTTCTATAGAAGATGCATCAGTATATGAGGCAACAAACTCATCAGTATATTCAGGATAAACAGTTTCTTTGATTGAATTAAGAGTTACTTCAAAAACCGCGTCTACACCTGCAAGATCTGGGTTTGGTGAATAATCGTCAGGAAAAGTAGCTTCTACATCAAATACATCGCCAACCTTGTGTCCTACGATCTGGTCTTCAAAATCATCTATAAATGTTCCTGAACCAAGTGTGAGGTCATAGCCTGCGCCGTTTGAATTGCCACCCTCAAATTCTTCACCGTCAACACGTCCGATAAAGTCGATATTAACAGTATCGCCCATCTTTGCTGTTCCTGATGTTTTACTGTTGGTAGTCGAATGCTGGGAAAGCAGACTGTCAACCTGCTGATTTATCAGGTCATCTGTTATCTCAGTGGATACAGCGTTGTATTCTATTCCTTTGTAATCACCCAGAGTACAATAAGCGGAATATTTATCAATCATTTTGTCGAGTTTTTTTTCGCTGTTTGCTTTACCGCAACCGCTAAGAAGTGCAAGTCCCATAGAAAGAACAAGAACACTGCTTAATTTTTTCAATTTTTTCATAATAACCATTTCCTTCCATATTTATGTGTGATAAATTGTTCTATAACTTTATATCATACTTTTAGATAAAAATAAAGTGGAAAAAATTCAGAATTCATACTAATTTCACACTTTTACACATTTTCTTGACTAAAAAGTCAAAAAATAACAATATCTTGAGAAATATTCAGAAAAAAACACAATATTTAGTAGACAAAGTAAAATCGTGGTGCTATAATAAGTTCTTGCAAGGGGATTTATTTACCAATAATTGTTTTAGGAGATGTACTATGAAGGTTATTAAAAGGGATGGTCATACCGTAACCTATGACCGGTCAAAAATTGTTACCGCCATTCAGAAGGCAAACGCAGAGGTTGAACCCTGCGAGAAAATTTCAGATGATAAAATCGAAGAAATTGTACAGGGGATTGAAGCAAAGAATCGTAAGAGAATGTTAGTAGAGGATATCCAGGATATCATTGAGCAGAAGCTTATGGATGATCGTAAGTTTGTACTTGCCAAGACCTACATTATATATAGATATACCAGAGAGCTTGTCCGTAAGGCTAACACTACAGATGATTCTATCTTAAGCCTTATTCAGAATCGTAATAAGGATGTTATGGAAGAAAATTCTAATAAAAATGCAACAGTTGCATCTACCCAGAGAGACCTTATAGCAGGGGAAGTTTCAAAGGATCTTACAAGAAGAGTTCTTTTGCCTGAGAAGATTTCAAAGGCACATGATGAAGGTGCAATTCATTTTCATGATGCGGATTATTTCCTTCAACCTATATTTAACTGTTGTCTTATCAATATAAGCGATATGCTTGACAATGGTACCGTTATGAACGGAAAACTTATCGAAAGTCCAAAGAGTTTTCAGGTTGCATGTACTATTATGACACAGATTATTTCCTCTGTAGCAAGTTCGCAGTATGGTGGACAGTCGGTAGACATCAAATGCCTCGGAAAATATCTTCGTAAGAGTTACAACAAGTACAAGGGCAGACTTGTTGAAGAATATGGAGATAAGATAGATGATGAGATACTTGAGAAGATGGCAAGAGAGAGACTCAATGATGAACTTCGTTCAGGTGTCCAGACTATTCAGTATCAGATAAATACATTGATGACTACTAACGGACAGTCGCCATTTGTTACGCTTTTCCTTAATCTTGATCCTAAAGATGAGTACATAGAGGAAAATGCAACTATTATAGAAGAGATACTTCGTCAAAGATATGAAGGAATCAAAAATGAAAAGGGCGTTTATGTTACACCTGCATTTCCGAAGCTGGTATATGTTCTTGATGAACATAATTGCCTAAAGGGAGGAAAGTATGATTATATAACTAAGATGGCTGTTAAATGTTCAGCTAAGAGACTTTATCCGGATTATATCTCAGCTAAGAAAATGAGAGAAAATTATGAGGGTAATGTATTTTCGCCTATGGGCTGTCGTTCATTCCTTTCTCCTTGGAAAGATGAGAATGGTAATTATAAGTGGGAAGGACGATTCAATCAGGGTGTTGTAAGTCTTAACCTTCCGCAGATAGGTATCCTTGCAAAGGGCGATGAGGAAAAATACTGGAAGATACTTGATGAGAGACTTGAGCTTTGTTATGAGGCACTTATGTGCAGACATAATGCTCTTATGGGAATTACTTCAGATGTAAGTCCTATACATTGGCAGTATGGTGCTATAGCAAGACTTAAGAAAGGTGAAAAGATTGATCCGCTGCTTTTGGGAAATTATTCCACTCTTTCACTTGGATATATAGGCTTGTATGAAGCTACAAAGCTTGTGACGGGCGTAAGCCACACTGAACCTGAAGGTGAAGCTTTTGCTATTAAACTTATGAAGAAACTTCGTGCAGCCTGTGATAAGTGGAAAGCAGAAACAGGTCTTGGATTTGCTCTTTACGGAACTCCTGCCGAGAGCCTTTGTTACAGATTTGCAAGAATCGACCAGGAGAGATTTGGTACTATACCGGATGTTACAGACAAAGGATATTATACAAATTCTTATCATGTCGATGTGCGTGAAAAGATTGATGCATTTAGCAAATTCAGATTTGAAAGTCAGTTCCAGAAGATTTCTTCCGGTGGAGCAATCTCATATGTAGAGATTCCAAATATGAGAAATAATCTCGAGGCTCTTGAAGAAGTAGTAAGATTTATATACGACAACATACAGTATGCCGAGTTCAATACCAAGTCTGATTATTGCCATGTATGCGGATATGACGGAGAGATAATCATCAATGATGACAATGAGTGGGAGTGCCCACAGTGTGGCAATAAAGATCACTCCAAGATGAACGTTACAAGACGTACCTGTGGTTATCTTGGTGAGAATTTCTGGAATGTAGGAAAAACCAAGGAGATTAAGGCGAGAGTTCTTCATCTTTAATTAGATTTCAGACTTCATATCAGATATATAACCATTGAATCGGAAGGATATAGATTATATCTTAATATGATTAAATTTCATACCTAAGTCTTGAGCAATCAGGACTTAGGTATTTTAGCCTAAAGGGTAAGTGGGAGGAATATATGAATTACGCAGATATAAAAAGGATAGATGTTGCAAATGGGCCGGGTATAAGAGTATCACTTTTCGTATCCGGATGTACACATCATTGCAAGGGTTGCTTTAATCCCGAGACGTGGGATTTTGCATACGGTAAGCTTTTTACGGAAAATGAAATGGATCAGATAATAGAAGAATTAAGACCTTCTCATATAAAAGGCTTTACACTGCTTGGTGGAGAACCGTTTGAATATGTGAACCAGCAGGGAGTTTTGCCGTTGCTAAGACGTATAAAGGAAGAACTTCCTGAGAAGGATGTCTGGTGTTATACGGGATATCTGTTTGACAAGGATATAAAAGAAAAAATGATGGTGAAATGGCCGGAGACAAGAGAGATGATAAAATATATCGATATACTTGTTGACGGTGAGTTTGTGGAAGGTTTAAAAGATCTTAAGCTTCGTTTCAGAGGTTCCTCCAACCAGAGGATTATAGATGTTCAAAAGTCCCTTGATAGCGGAGAAGTTGTTTTATGGGATCAGCCGATGTCAATAGAATAAAATATGGGCCGATTTTCTAAAATATGAGTTAATAATGTGGAACTGAGTATAATATAATTTTGGTTTCAAAAAAGTGACGTATCATGAAAATAGGCATTATATAAAATGGTATTAGACAAAGTATTTGACAAAGAAATAACAAAGAAAGGGCAAATAATATGGATAAAGAAACAATAAAGATTACATATCTTTCGGATAAAATCGACAGACTTGAATATATAGAAGGAAAATCGGATTGGATAGACCTCAGGTGTGCAGAAGAGGTTATTTTGAAAAAAGGAGAATTTAAGCTTATAAATCTCGGAGTGTCTATGTGTCTTCCGGATGGCTATGAGATGATTATAGCACCTAGAAGCTCGACATTTAAGAATTTTGGCATAATACAGACAAACTCCATAGGAGTTGTTGATGAGTCCTACGGCAAAAACTCATCTGATGATGTACTAATGATGCCTGTACTTGCCATGAGAGATACAGAGATACATATAAATGACAGAATATGCCAGTTCAGGATACAAAAACATCAGCCTCAGATAGTATTTGAAACAGTAGAAAAAAGAGGCGGACAGGCAAGAGGCGGATTTGGTTCAACAGGAAAGAATTAGTATTATAGGGGAGATTAACAAATGGGAAAAAATTGTATCGTTGCACAATCAGGAGGACCTACGGCAGCTATAAATGCTTCACTTGCCGGAGTTATATCTGCGGTCAAGGCAAGTGAAAATTATGATAAGCTTTACGGGGCAATACATGGGATACAGGGAGTGTTGAGAAAAAATTTTATGGAGCTGTCAGTGCTCGATGAGGATTTTATCGAAAGACTTTCTGCTACACCGGCTATGTATCTTGGCTCCTGTAGATTTAAACTGCCGGATTATAAAGAAGATGAGCAGCCTTATAAAGATATATTTGGAGTATTTGAAGAGTATGATATATCTGCATTTTTCTATATAGGTGGCAATGATTCCATGGATACGGTAGCAAAACTTTCGGCATATGCCAAAAAAATCGGAAGCAACGTAAAAATAGCCGGAATACCTAAAACCATAGACAATGATTTGCTTGTAACAGATCATACACCGGGCTTTGGCTCGGCTGCAAAGTATATCGCTTCAAGCATAAGAGAAATAGCATATGATACATATATTTATGATGTAAAAAGTGTGACGATTGTCGAAATTATGGGACGTGACGCAGGGTGGCTTACCGCCTCGGCAGCTCTTTCCCGAAATGAATTTTCGATGGCTCCGCATCTTATATATCTTCCGGAGGTAAGCTTTGACAAGGAGCAGTTTATCGTTGACTTGAAAAGAGAATTAGAAAAACATAAAAATATAATAGTTGCCGTATCGGAAGGAATACATGATAAGGACGGAAATTATATAGCAGCTTCCACAGCAAAGGAAGATAAATTCGGACACGCCCAGTTAAGCGGTGCAGGAAAGGCTCTTGAATACCTCGTAAAAGAAGAAATAGGTGTTAAAGTACGTTCCGTTGAGATAAATGTATTGCAAAGAGCAGCAGGACATATGGCATCCAAAACAGATTTGGAAGAATCCATAAACCTTGGCAGCTCGGCTGTTTCTTACACAGAGGCCGGTGAAACAGGATTTATGACTGTTATCAGGCGTTTATCTGATGAACCATATACATATGAAATAGGATATGCTGACGTATCCAAGATAGCCAACGAAGCAAAAAGTGTTCCTGTTTCATGGATAAACGAGGCAGGCAATGATATAACCGGTGAGCTTATCAAATATGTAAGACCGCTGGTTGAGGGTGAAGTAGACGGTTATTATAAGGATGGTATAGTTGAATATGTACCGATTCCTCATTTGGTAAAATAATTTGTTTTGATTGACATTTATCTGCATAAATGATATTATTTCATTTGTGTTTTGCAGTTGTGGCGGAATTGGCATACGCGCATGATTCAGGTTCATGTCCACTTACGTGGGTGTGGGTTCAAGTCCCATCAACTGCACTAAAAAGGTATATCCTCTGGATATACCTTTTTTAGTGCAGTTAGACCTTGAACCCGTAGGTTCAAGGTCTCGCCTATCGGCTCGGTCGGTGCTAAACGCTTGCCACAGGCAAGCAGCACCCCATCAACTGCACTTCTCAAAACCGCATAAATACGTGGCTTTTGACCGGATATTTGTGCGGTTTTGAATACTATTTTGAATACTTTTGAATACACTAAAAATAATGAACAAGGAGGAAGCTGGATCGTGGCATTTTTCCTTTATTTGTTCGTCTGAAAAATCGCCGTAAGGCGATTTTTTTTATAAAATAATAACAAAAATATTGCACGATAACATATTTAATGTTATTATAAAGAAAAAATGTTATCGAGGTATTTTATGAAAGATAATGTTAAAAAACTTTTTGGCATAGATTTTGTTATAAATAAAATAGAAATTAAAGGTCTTCCGGTATATATAACAGCGAATAGGACATTTTTCAAGTTGTCTTATTTGGATAATGAATTTGTTTTAGTTAAAATATCTCCGGATGAGAAATTTGGTGTTGTTGCTTATGAAAAACAACTAATAAAAATATCATCTATTGTTAATATGCCGGTTGCCCTTGAATTTGATAATATATCAAAAACACAAAGAGATAGTCTTATAAACAGAAATATTCCATTTATTTCTGATTCAGGACAGTTGTATCTGCCTTTTTTAGGTGTGATGCTCACTGATAAATTTGTTCATAGAAATAACGAGCTCCAAATTTCAAAAATGATGCCGATAACACAGGCATTATTCCTATATCTGCTATATAAGAAAAATGTTAAGCCAATTATGAAAAAGGAGGCAGCAGATGATTTGGGAGTTACGAGAACTTCAATTACAAGAGCCAGTGAACAATTGGAAACATTAAATCTTATATCTCAGGAAAAAAGTGGTAAAGAATACTATATGATTTTAAAAGGTTCGGGTATTCAAATGTATGAGAAAGCAAAATCTTTTATGATTAATCCTATACAAAAGAAGATAGATGTTTTGAATAATAATAGTTATAATGATTTACCTTTATCGGGCGAATCGGCACTTGCAAATTGTACCATGCTAAATGTTCCAATGATTTCAAGCCGTGCTGTTTATAAGGGTGACATAGATATGAATATTATATCACAAGTAGATATAAGGTGGGAATCTGAATCAGATATAATTAGTCTTGAATTATGGAAATATAATCCTGTTTTATTTGCGAAAAATGGAATTGTGGATCCCATTTCACTTGCTTTATGTTATGATGAAAATGTTGATGAAAGAATAGAAGATTCAATTGAGGAGTATTTGGAGGAGTATAAATGGTAGCGGGAATGGAAAGCTTTATAAAAAAATTTGGTGATTATTCTGACTGTTATACAATCATAGGCGGTGCTGCATGTGACATTCTTATGAGTGAAGCAGATATGACATTTAGAGCAACGAAAGATATAGATATTATTCTTATTATGGAATCAAGGTTTAAGGATTTCGCAAAAGTATTTTGGGAATATATTATTGAGGGTGGTTACAGATTTGGGTGGAAAAATAGTGAAGAAGTACATTTCTATAGATTTACTGAACCTAAAGAGGGATATCCGATTATGATTGAATTATTTTCAAGAGAACCGGAATATATTAAAGAGATTCCGGAAGGAATAATACCGATACATATAGATGATGATATATCAAGTTTGTCTGCAATTTTATTAAACGATGATTATTATAATTTTATGCTTGCAGGTCGAAAGACGTTTGAAGGAGCAAGTATATTAGATGCAGAACATATTATTCCGTTTAAGATGTACGCGTGGCTTGATTTAAAAGACAGAAAAACAAGTGGGGAACATGTTAATGAAAAAGACTTGAAGAAACACAAGTATGATGTGTTCAGACTTCTTCAAATTGTTGAAACAGATCTAAAGATTGAAACATCAGGAATGGTAAAAAATAATATAGAAAGATTCAAGAAAGAGATTATTCAGGAAGATATACCATTAAAACAATTGGGGCTTCCGTTTGAAATGGACGAGGCAATGAGATTATTGGAATCATTGTATGTATAAAGAATTTTGTGCTTTTATTCTAACATTACGATAACATTGCAAAGATCGAAATGTTATCGTAATGTTCCATAATGTTCAAAATGGACTTATTTTTAAGTACATTAAATTTTTTGTAGTAAACGGGTAAGATTGTCTGCTTTCTATAATTAGTATATGAGATAGGAGGAAGCTGGATCGTGGCATTTTTCCTTTAATTGTTTTTAAAAAGAAGTATTATTATATTGACATAAAATAAAATTTGGGTTATCTTAAAATTGCATAAGAAATTATGTATTATGGTTGCCGCCATGCGAAATGGGAACTTTATCAGATGTGAGCCCTACCATATAAAACAAATGGGAACTTTATCAGATGTGAGCCCTACCATATAAAACAAATGGGAACTTTATCAGGCGGGAGCCCTACCGCGCAAAAGGCTTATAAGGAGCTGTGGGATTCCACAGTTCCTTTTTTACTTATTATAAGGATTGATGAAAATGCAAAAATTAGACTTATATTACATAGATTTAAAATATATACGAGACTTATCAAAGACTGATGATAATGTTATGTCCATATCTCCACAACGGTCAAAGGAAAACCGCCCATTTTTAGGTGTAATAACAGTTATCGGTGAACAACAATATTGTATTCCTTTGACTTCTCCAAAAGAGAAGTTCAAACTTTAAAGCTCTTGAACGTATATTATCTAAACGCTTTGAATGAGTAAAAAAGACTCAATATGATTTTAAATGGAAATATAATCCTGTTTTATTTGCGAAAAATGGAATTGTGGATCCTATTTCACTTGCTTTATGTTATGATGAAAATGTTGATGAAAGAATAGAAGATTCAATTGAGGAGTATTTGGGGGAGTATAAATGGTAGCAGGAACGGAAAGCTTTATAAAAAAATTTGTTGATTATTCTGATTGTTATACTATCATAGGTGGTGTTGCATGTGACATTCTTATGAGTGAAGCGTATATTTATCAAGATTAAAAAATGTCTTGACAAATAAGCAAATTTATACGAAACTTTTTAATGAAAAGACCTCTGAGGCGAAAGATTGTCTCAAGAGGTTATAAGGCGAAAACCAAACTCTTTCGAGATAATCGAAGGAGTTTTTTGTTTTGTAATTATTATTAATGATAGGAGGTTTTTAAAAATGAAACAAAAACAAAAAAAATTAGGCAGGAAGCTGCTCGGCTTTTTGCTCACGCTGGCGATGGTCGTCGGGCTGATGCCGGGGATGGGGTTGACGGCATATGCAGCTAGTACTTATAGCTTAGTTCCGGCATACGGTCAATCAGGTGAAACTTATATTATTACCCCTAGCGAAGATACACTGGATGCCGTTAAAACTGCACTTGCAGCAGAAATGAGCCTTGATACTGGAACAAAAGAGATTTGGTTATATGATGACGAATCTGGTTGGGGTAATGAGTTAGATTCGCTAAGAAATACCATGTATTATAAGGTGAAATCAAAGCCACAAGAAATTGTTGCCGGTAAAACATATGTGATAGGTGATTCTCTTTATTTTTATGCCGATAAGTATTACAATAACGGTTATGTGAATATTGGAAGGGATATATTTGGCAGGTGGACTGACCTTTCTAAGGGGCAAGAGTTTAAATCGATCTCATACCCAGGTAATGCAAATAATTGGAACGCAGAAATAGGTGGTATTTTTAAGCTTGAAGAACCATCAGGTCACACATTTGATCCTAGTGTACAGCCGATAGGTTTCAAACTTGCGGCTGATAGTGGAGATGGTTCAACAGCTGAAAAATACATCAAATTTGAAGCTGTATATGCATCTTCCAAAACTGATCAGATAGTGACAGCACCGGTAGCTGTTTCCAACCTGACTTACACCGGCTCTGCACAGACACTTGTCTCTGCTGCAACGGTGACCACAGGAAATACATCAGGAAGCATCACTTATTCCCTGGACGGTACTAACTATTCCGCAGATCTTCCGACAGGAACTAATGTAGGTACATACAACGTGTACTATAAAGTGGCAGGGAATGACGACTATAATGAGTTTGTCAGTGCATCGCCTGTAAGCGTTAGTATCGGTAAGGCAAACCCGACAGTAACTGCACCGACTGCAACCAATCCCACCTATACGGGTGCTGCACAGAATCTGATCACAGCAGGATTGACTACAGGAGGCGAGATGCAGTATAGTCTGGACGGATCAAATTATTCGACAACGATTCCGCAGGGAACGGATAAACAGGAATATACAGTATATTATAAGGTTGTCGGCAATAACAATTATAATGATGTTGCTGCTCAAACGGTGAAATCGACCATAAGCGATAAATCTCCTGCAACAGTTATTACAGCACCACAAGCAAAGGCGCTGACCTATAATGGTTCCGCACAGGCGCTTGTAACTGCCGGAACAGCTACAGGCGGCGAGATGCAGTACGCCCTTGGTACGAAGGATGCTGCAACCGAAGCATATACCACAGACATTCCTGCAAGAACCAATGCCGGAACCTACTATGTATGGTATAAGGCTGTAGGAAATGACGATCATATTGATTCAGATGTAGATTGTGTAAAAGTAACCATTGCAGAAAAAAAGGATGACTCGGATAAAAATGACGATACCGACAAAAATGACGATACCGACAAAAAGGACGATGCAGATACGGTAGCAAAGCCTGAATATAAAAATACTTCAGGTGCAGGTGCAAGCTGGTCAAAAGATACAACCGGAACACTTGATTTCACATTTAAGCGTACGGAAAATGACGAGACTACATATGACCATTTTGCAGGCGTAAAGGTTGACGGTAAGACAGTTGATGCTGCTAATTATGAAAAAATA
>CADCDW010000076.1 GCA_902800325.1 uncultured Lachnospiraceae bacterium | reverse complement strand
ATAGGAATAATTGATTTTAATATCAAACATCTGACACCTGAATTTTATTCTGAATTTATGATGTTAAATACAAAAAATCATGAAGTTTATAGTGACAAATTCGTTCTTCGTGTGCTAAACTTAAGTCAAATAGAAAATGTAACTGAAGAATGTAAAAATGATTTATATTATTGGGCTAAGCTTTTTAAAGCCACCACTTGGGAGGAGATAAAAATGTTAGCAGAGAAAAATGAATATATAGGTGAAACCATAGTCACTATGCACCGCATGACCGAAAATGAAAAAATAGCTGAGCAATGTCGTGCACGAGAAAGATACGAGAGGGATACTCTCTCTATCTACAGAAAAGGAATACGCGAGGGCATCGAAAACGAGCAGGAAAAAAGCAAAGCAATCATTGAGACAAAAGATAAAATTATTGCCGAAAAGGATAAATCCCTGGCGGAAAAAGATAAATCCCTGGCGGAGCAGCGTGACACCATCGCCGATCTTACCAGGCAATTAGAGGAATTAAAAGAAAAAGTAAAATAAAAAAAACAGAAGACAGTGGAACGTTAAACCGTTCCCTGCTTCTTCCCGTTTGTCATTCATACAAAATCCCCCTTATATGTAATAAAATAATTACATACAAGGGGGATTTTGTAACACAATATATATCCCTAATCTCTCCTACTATTATTTACAATCATTATAAGTCTTAACAACTGAAGTATAGTCGAGAATAATGCTGCCACATAAGTAAGCGCCGCGGCCATAAGAACCTTCTTAGAACCTGCAAGCTCTTCACCTGCAAGCATATTACTCTGGTCAAGTATCTTTATAGCTCTGTGGGATGCGTCAAACTCAACAGGAAGCGTAATAAGCTGAAAAAATACAACTGCTACGAACATCCATACACCAACCTGAGCAAGTCCAAAAGAACCCATAGCAAGTCCTGCTATAAGGATAGGCCATGAAAGCTTTGAACCGATATTGGCAATCGGAACCGAAAGTGATCTAAGTTTAAGCGGTCCGTATCCTACCTGATGCTGTATGGCGTGTCCGCATTCATGTGCCGCTACGCCGATTGCAGCAACCGAAGTCTGATTAAACACACTGTCGGACAGTCTTAAAACTTTCTCGCCAGGCGAATAATGATCCGTAAGATTACCGCTTATCCTTTCAATCCTTACATCATATATACCTGCGCCGTGAAGTATAATCTCAGCCGCCTGCTGCGATGTAAGCCCTCTGCTGTTTCTTATATTGCTGTACTTTTTAAAACTTGCATTTACATTCATTGAAGCAATCATGCTTATAACTGCTCCGATTATTACCAGAATATAAGTAAAATCCATACCATAATACATTATTATCACCTCATACTGTTCTAATATTAATTATAAACAAATATATTCTACAGTATTTAACCAAATCTTTCAATTTAAAAATTATTATATAATACCCAAAACAATAATAGCGATAACAGCTTTCCTCTCTGTTATCGCCATGAAGTATAATACTTACAAATATTAATATTATCGTAATTTCCTATAATCTTTTCTTGTTAAACGCAACTATTCCTGTCGCAAAAAATATCACACTCACTATCAACGTTACTATAACCGCAACATTATAATCCGATACTTTGGAAGCACCTGTTGTAAGCTTATATCCTGTCGTAAGCATAGTTTCCAAATATTTATCAACCTTCGGTATCATACTGATAAGATATATCGCAAAAACAACTCCACCGGTTCCAAGCAGTACACCGCTTCCGTTTTGTGCAAGTGTCGAAGAAAGTACCATAATCGATATAACCCAGATACCGAAAAACCACCAGCAAAATGAGGCAAACAGTAAGTGCCTTGCTATGGAATTATCCCAGTAATAATCATTATATATATAGGTTATTCCATAACACATCCAAAAGCACACAGTCCAAAGCAAAATCAAAACTACAGTTTTTGCAATCACAACATTGTGTCTTTTCAAGCCCTTTGTAAGTGATAAAACCAAGGTTCCGGATTGATATTCCCTGGTAAATATACTGCTTTCAAGAAGAACAAACGCTATAAGTCCCATAGGTATATTTTTGAAAAACTGCTCCCATGACATAAGGGCATCAACTGTTATTTTACTTACCTGTATGCCACTTTCTGCCAGGCTATCCGACATTTTTTCAAAAAGCCATGGGGTAAGCTTGGCTATCGCAGGATTCATTATTCCAAATATTATAAAAATTATTCCGAGAACCAGCACCTTATTGCTGCGAAGCTGATCTATTATTTCCTTTTTAGTAAAAGCATATAGAGTTTTCATCAGCCAACCACCTCCAAAAACAGATTTTCAAGAGAAGGTTCAAGCCTCTCAACCTTTATAACCGGAAGCTTTTTCTCCGATATATAGCCAAGCACCTTATACAAACTGACATCAGCTTCCTTAAATGTAAGCACCTTACCGGACATATTGTCTGCTCTCTTAAGTCCTTCAAATTCCTCAAGCAGCACTTTAATAGCTTCGTCATTTTCTGCTTCAATTATATATTCATCCGAACGGTATTTACCTTTTATAGCATCAAGCTTTCCGGAAAGCTTGATACTTCCTCCGTCCAAAAATGCAATGTCAGTACATATACGTTCTACATCTGCGAGTATATGCGTGGAAAAAAGCACGGTGGTTCTGTCCTTTACCGAAAGAAGTATATCTAGTATTTCCTTTCTTCCGACAGGATCAAGCGCAGAGGTCGGCTCATCACAGATTAAAAGCTTCGGCTCACCCAAAAGTGCCTGTGCTATACCAAGTCTTTGCTTCATACCTCTTGAATATCCCTTTATGCGGTGCTTTTCCTTATCAAGTCCGACAGCACATAAAAGTTCGTCACTCCTTTCCCTGACAGTACTCTTATCAAGACCTGTTATCTCTCCGCAAAAGTTAAGATATTCTCTTGCATTCATAAAGGAATAGAACTCCGGCACATCCGGAAGATAGCCTATATATCTGTTGGTTTTTGTCTGTCCGTAAACCACCTTTTCATCACAAACCTTTATCTCACCTTCATCACCCTTGATAAGCCCCAGGATATGCTTCATGGTTGTAGTCTTACCGGCACCATTTTTACCGATAAAGCCAAATATACTATGTTCAGGTACCTTAAGAGTAACGCCCTTAAGCACCTCCTTATCACCAAACCTTTTATGAAGATTTTCAATACTTAAAACTTCCAAATTATTCGTCCTCCTTACCAAGAACAAAATAAAGTATCGGTCCTATAAATTCCATACCCACTATCGCAACGATCACCCAAAGCAAGCGGTTTCCTCTCTTATAATTCTCATGAGTAAAGATATGATGAAGCGTTACTGCAAGTAAAATTATCTCAACGATTGCAAGTGGTATTATAAACGGTAAATATTCCCTTATTTTATCCATATATTTTCTCCTCCATTCCATAGGTTTCAACACAATAACCCTTGTGTCCGCAACAGCTGCAGGTAAGCTTTCTAAGTCTTGGCGTATGTGCCGCAAAAAAGCCTTCGACATGCTTTGCCTTAAATACATTATGACATTCCGGACATATGTAGGCCACCTTATCAAAATAATACTTACTGAACCAAAATGCTCCGACCATTACTACAGGCACAAATACCAAAAACGGTATCCAGATTCCCTTTACAATCCAAAGTGCAATCAGCCCCACCTCAACCAAATCAAGAGGTATGCCCACGACCATCATCATTTTGTGCAGCTTACGGAGCTTCTTTCTGTTCTCCATAATGTATGCTATGTCACCGATGGATTCAACCGAATAATTATCAATCCCCTTAAGCTCCTTTTTTATCTGTTCAACCTTGTCGAGCATTTCCTGTTTTTCCGAAAGCTCATCACGTAATACCTTTTCCTGTTCTTCAAGCAAAACAGATATTACATTTTCAGTATTATCCTCCCCCAAAAGTTCACCTATCCCTTTAATCGGAATTCCGACATCACGAAGAAAGCAGATAATCTTAAGCTTTTTTAAATCCTCCTCCGAGTACAGTCTTCTTCCGCCTTCACTTAATTCACTCGGAATAAGTATCCCTCTTGAATCATAATACTGAACGGTTCTTACTGTAACATTACAAAGCTTAGCCATCTCTCCGGTTGTATATTTTGACACAGCGATTCACCTCCTATGAGTCGGATATTACAATATTACGCAACGTAACAAGCACGTCTTTTTTGAAAAATAATTCATTTTTTAAAATAACAGCCTTTCTTTTATCAAAAAAACTGCCACAACAACCGATACACGATTTTATGACAGTTTTAACAAACCGATTAAATATTATTCAACCGAAATAATTAACATCCGGGGCACCATACACCAATCATTTATTTTGTCTTTTCCTCAATAAAGCTGATTTCCAGCTTTTTATCACCGATAGATTCTGAAAGTATACCCTCGATAACTTCTACGGTCTGCTCATCCGCCTTTTCCTTAAGTGCATACACCTGTGTTTTTCCTGCAACATCCTCCTCGGCTGCAGCTATGGCATCTTTTACATCATACTTATCACTCCAGTTAAACAGTGAATGCATCTCATCATAAAACTCAATTGAATCATTATAAACCTGTATGGATAGTATCTTGGCATGGGGTATCCTGACAATAACCCTATCTTTTGTTACCTCTATCTCCATCTCTGCAAGGTCAACGCCGGCCTTAACACTTGCACTGTAAATCATATTAAATCCGGTCTGAGTTATAAATGGTATCTTTCCCTCCGAATATACTATAAGCCCGGTATATTCAAGCTCTGCGGTTGCAAGCTCGCTTATATTTTCAAGCTTTGCGCTGACAAAAGCCGTATCTATATCGGCCTTCTTGGGTGTATGAAGCTTTGCCGAGATATTATAAGTAATTATTACAGCAATTACGAGTATGAGCAGCATCCATGCCTTGTTAACCGTATTTTTCATTTTATCGGAGTTCTCGTTTTTCTTGAACTTTTTTTCAAGTTCATCTATCAACTCTTTTTTATCTCTATCAGTCATTTCATATCTCCCTAATCTTCTATATAAACATCAAACTTATTTTATTATAGCACAGGGTACAAACTGTAGTAAATAAATTTGTGCCAAAAGGTGATTATGATTAATAACTGATTGTTCCTGTTACAGGCTCGTTATATAGCGGTGAACCTGTCTCAATGAGCTGATATCTGTCTCCATAATAGTTGTCGCTCCAGCCGTTTTCGGCATAATATATATCTCCGGTTTCCGTATCGTAGATACGCTCTCTGCCAAGTGTAGCATCACTATATTGCTGTGATGTGATATCGTAGGTATTATTTCTCGCCTCCCATGATGACATTATCATATCACTCATTGCATCGGCCTGATAACTAAGATATGTAGCTGTAGTCCTCATTTGTCTTTGCATTGCAGCTCTGTCGTCCCAGTACTGATCGGAAAACGTAAGCGATGCAAACATACGTCCAAGTACGCCTTCCCAGTTTGTATATTCTTCCTCCGGTGCTGTCATAATAACCGTACCGTCAGCAAGATCCAACAAACCATCAGCAAGAACCGGATTAACTTCAATCGGCAGATCCAAAACTCCTGATGTGAATATTCCTTCTACATTTACGCCATCCATAACGCAGGTAGCCTGTAGTATATCTCCTCCCCAGCCGTTATCTCCAAGGTTCTCAATCACATTAAAGTCCGTATAGCCAAAATAATCTCCGCTATTTTCAAACAAAGACTGTACCGTTGCTTCAGGACTAAAATACCAGTACTCACCATAATCTATGCCGAATGTACTGATAGTATTTTGTCTCCACCACTGCCACTCCTCATAATTGGGATATGATGTAACCGCAGTACAAAAATAAAATCTTCTTCCCGGCGAATCGGGATCATAGGCTGTTATCTGGTATCCGATTATATCTATATTGTAATATTCTACCTGCCATCCTTCCGGAACATCAAATGTCATATATCCCTCCGGTGTTGTATAGGTGGTCCACTTTATAGATGCATTTTCTGTCGGAGTAACCTTTACATCAGCATCAGAATTTTTTTCTTCTGTGGTTGCCTCCGTTGTTTCCTGAGTAGTAGGAGCAGCCGTAATTTTCTGATATTCTTCCGTATCATCAGCTTCTGTATTACTCGAAGTACCTTCCTCAATTTTTTTGTGTTCTCCGCAGCCGGCTATAGCAAACGACATCCCCATCGCAAGCAACATCGCTATTATTCTTTTCTTCATACCTGCATACCTCCTTTGTATCTATGAAAAATGTCAGATATCATTTTTTAGTATAACATTTTTTTATTATATTTAAAACAAAATTACCGTAAATGTCATTGACAAATACGGTAATCACATTAAATCTGCATTGCATTTTACAGAACATCTGATTTTGCAAAAAAACGATTTAAATCAGCTATCGGAATAGGTTTCGAATATTTATACCCCTGCAGATAAGATGCGGACATATTTATACATCTTATTTCATCTCCGTCATTTTCTACACCCTCATATAAAACCGAATAGTTAAGTTCTGAAAACATACCGGCAAGACTTTTTACCATTTTCTCTGAGCGCTCGTCAGCATCACTCGCAATAACAAGTGATCTGTCAAATTTTATTATATCAAACGGAAGCTCCATAATACGCTCCATATTGGAATATCCGGTTCCAAAATCGTCAAGATAAAGCTTGATTCCCCTTCTCCTCAGCTCTTCGATACTATCTTTCATCAGAAGGAAATCACTGTCATTTCTTGATTCCGTAATCTCCACTGCTATCTTATCATTTGGTATAGCACTGGCTTCGATTATATCATCTATATCGCTTGTAAACTTCTCATCACGAAGCTCCATAACCGATACATTTACAGATATACGATTTACATCATAGCCTTCTGACATAAGACTCTTAATCGCATCACAGGTCTTCGTGAGGATAATCTCAGTTAAAACATGTATAAATCCGTGTTCCTCTGCCACCGGTATAAACTGATCCGGAAACACCATACCGATATCCGGCAGGTTAAGCCTCATAAGAGCTTCCGCAGTGTCATACCTTCCTGTTTTTATATTAAATACAGGCTGACAGTATGCCAAAACTCTTTCATCACGCAAGTCACGTTTTTTGTATATATCCGTAAGCTGCTCAAGTATATATTCGTATCTGTTGAATAAATCCACATCTTTTTCACCTACGATATATACGTCATTGATATCCATATTTCTATGTATATTTTTAATGAAACTTATATATTCATTTTTCTTACTGATTTCTTCTATGGATTTACCGATTATGACCTTATAATCAAATTGGAATTTCAGATATTCGATCTGAAACTGATTAAGTATTTTATTTAACCTGTTTTCATGATCAGGATTTAAGTTTTTAGGTGCTACAAGAATGACATGCCCGTTACTGATCTGGAACAGTACAGACTGTTTAAAAAACTCACCGGCAAATCTACGTATCGTAGCCTGCAGATCAGGAGAAATAGCCTTTCCTTCTGATTCAAAATCCGGCATATAAAGACTCATAAACAAAAATTCTTTTTTCTTATCATAATTATATTTTATCAATTCCTTCATGGCCATAACATTTACAGCACCGCTCTCGATATCATAGGATGTAGAATGAACCAGATAAAGCATCGCCATTACAGGAAATAAAAAAGTGGAAACCGTAAATGAAGACTGTCCATGTTTTCCCTGAAGATAAAGAATCACAAACGAAACAATCATAGTTCCGTAAAAACCATACATAACCTTTTTATATATCCGGTCTCTATACACGATCATAAGATACGCGATCTCGCCTATAAAAGCAATATATCCAATCATAAAAATATTGATACCGGTTATCGCAGTTCCGTTTTTATTGAGCCTTAAGCCCATTCCTTTTGCAGTAGTAACTATATCCGTAATAATAACAGCCAGATATATAGTCGTAGCCGCTATCATAATAGGTATCCTTTTGTGTTTTTCCAAATGCTGAATCTCAACGATATAAACAATATAAAGAAGTAAAATAGAAAATAACAGAGCGTGATATATAACTCTGGTTACATATACACCGATATAATCTCCATCGGTAATATGTACATACCAGTCATGATAGATAATATCACACATAGAAGCTGACACCAGATAAAAAATCATATTGAGGAAAAGACTGAAGTTCTTGGTTTTATTGACATATGAAGTCGCAACCAAAACAATCATAACCATACAGATAGCTATGACTATTATATCTCCAACGGGAGTGTAGTTGTCAAAATATAACTGCTGTCCCATTTTTCTTCCTCCATGAATAATTATTATATTCCTCAAATAACTTCCATCCGGAACAAATATGTCAATCCTTTGACATTTTATTACTTTTATTATACCTAAAAAGCAACTGCTAATCAATATTTTTTATGATGTTTTTTGCCATTTTTTATTAATTTTTATCTTTTTGAAAGAAGCCACGCCATGATGTGTATAGCCTGTTGAAAATCTCCTTTTTCAATCATAGTTTCTATCTCATCCGCGGTATACTTTTTTACATTTAAAAACTCTGTATCATCAAGGTTCTGACCGGATACCTTGCGACAGTTTTTTGCTTCAAATATATATGCATAATTGTCCGCAATAGTTGCGTTGGAAGGTACCGTTATAAGATGTCTCCACTCATCAGACACATAACCGGTTTCCTCCTGAAGTTCTCTTTTTGCAGCCTCTAATGCATCTTCCGTCACTGCCTTATCATCATCTCCATATTCTTTTCCGTCAGTACGTTCTATACCTCCGGCCGAAAACTCGGTAGTCACTTTCTTTATTCCATATCTAAACTGTCGGACACAGATATAATTGCCTTCCTCATCTGAGGCAACTATAACCACATAATTTCGTCTGCTGTAAGTATAATACGGTTCAAACTCGGTACCGTTCGGAAAACGGAAAACTGACCTTCTGAAATCAATCCATTCATCCTTTACTATATGCTCAGTTTTTATCTCTTCCCATATAAGATTTTCATCGTCATTTTTATTATCCATAACTCAAACTCCATTTTCATCTATAAAACTATCCTGCCTGACACTTACATTTGCAGATATCTGTTTAAAAAACAAATCATCATAATTATCCGCATCATCCGGAAATGTTGCACATCCCGAAGTCGCAGTTATAAACAGGCTGTCATCTCCATCTTTATTACTCCAATCCTAAAATATTATTAATAATCTCAGCTGCTATCATAAGGTGAGCTATCAAAGGAGCATATGCTATACTCCACGGAGTATCTTTTTTCGGAATTATCTCCAAATATAATTGTTCAATCTTTTATCTTGCCCTTCTGTCATGCGCCTTATAATAGTCTGATTTATCCTTATACATCTTTGATTCGGCACTTACTATAAGGTTATTTATGTCTACATCTTTTTTATCAATATAATCAAATCCTATAGCCGCATGATATCCCTGTTCAGCAATCTGCTCCTTCATTATATTTATCTTTTCTTCTATTAATTCTTTTTCTGTATCAAGTGCAAATGCTACATATTCGTCTCCTCCGACACGATATGTATCCTTTTTCCCAAACTGCATTTTAACTACTTCAGCAATTTGCTGAAGCATCAAATCGCCCGCCTTATGACCTTTGGTATTGTTAAGTTCATGCAGTCCGTTTACATCTATATATACACATCCTATAGATTTCTTATATATAGGTGGATAAGTTTCGAGTTTCCATTCGTAGCAATTTCTGTTATTAAGCCCTGTCAACTGATCCGTCTCACTCATTATATGCAATTTATTTTCCAATACATACCCTCGAATTTTTGATCTGTAAACTATCGACTCGGAAACAATAGCTAAAAGCCCAAAGATAATCGCATCAGTTATATCTACGGAAAGAACAGAACCTTTTTTTGTAACAGATGCGGCAACAATAAATATAATTATATAAAGCAACAGACCTCCTGCCATTCTGATTGGTCTGTCAACAAATATAAGCGGTACAAATATAAGCATAACCATAAATGTTACAGTCTGTTGATCAGGTCTTGTCAATGTCGCTATACAGATTCCATAAATTAAAAATACTGAAATCGCCATATAGACAGATATATAAGTAAGCAAAGAAAATTTTTTCGATAGAAGGGCTACAAGAATCTGCAAAATCGAAAACAAAACACCATAAATATAAATCGGTCTCGAACTTGCAAAACCGTCAAGATAAAATGATAACAAAAGCATCACTCCTATAAGAACCGATGCAACTGACGAAAAGACAAGCGCAGTAATTCTGTTGGAAGATTCCAATCTCTCTTTTATTCCATAATAACTTTCTCTATCCGTATCTCCATAAAAAGCATAATTTTTTATCTTTTCCCACATAGTACAGTCTCCATTAATAATAGCAAACATAATATTTTACCGCTATTTTATCACATTTTTCATATACGTGACAAGTATGATATAGTTGCAAAGATTCCCACGTTATACGTATATTACATATGATTTTTTCTTTTATACCTTCGATTTATTTTTTTGCCTTCCTACATCCGAATGATAGAGTACCATTTCCATCTGCTTATGAAAAGAGAGCCGATTTCTCGACTTTCCAAATGATTCCAATTCATTCTTGTATCAACTATTCAATCACATTTTCAATCACAAATTGAACCACCTCATCCGTGATGAAATAATCCTCGTGTTTGATTCCGTGAAAAATCCTACACTCAGCTTCGGCATAACAAGCTGCCAGTTTCCTCTGCATATTCGCATCAAGCGTAGTATCCGAATCTGATCCTATAACCGTAACCGGACAGGTCGTATTTCCTGCGTACTCATCAACTCTGATGTTGTTCTTTATAAATACCTGCAAAGGTCCCCAAAATATCGGGATTATCTTGTTATACATATCAGCGCTTGTGCGATAACCGGATGCCAATACAAGATGCTTACATTCCCTGACGCTTGCCAGATAAGCCGCCATTCCACAGCCATAGCTGTGACCGAAAACATAAATATCTCTGCCCGGATATTTCTGCGCAGCATAATCGTACAATTCTTCAACTGCCTGCTGCATTGTTCTGAGGTTCATTTTCCCTTTACTTTTTTGAGTACCGTAATAATCTACGGAAAGAAAAGGACAGTCAAAGCGCCCTCCGTACATTCCCACAGTATTATAAGCAATATACATGGAGCCACCGAAACAGAGGATTACCTTATCATCCTCCACATCCATATTGTATCCGTATCCATATAAAGAATCATTTATCTGGATCTCCCCAGGCTCATAAGCGACTTTCTTCAGCTGTCTGTCTCCCTTATAAAAGGAATAGGAAATAAACTGCATGATCGCATCCGTTGCGAAGAATGCGATCAATACAAACATAATTATTTTCAGTACGATGTATGCCATGTTCACCTTTTTCTTCCCCATATGATTATTTTCCGCCTCTTTGCTTCAGCATTTTCTTTGCCTTGGCGCACCATTTCAGGTATGCCTCATAAGTCTCGATTCCAAAGGAAGCTGTAATAGAATAATAAATATGATCCTCTACATCCAATGCTTTCTCCAAGGCTTCACTATATTTCTTCAGTACCTTGAGATCCTTCTGTATCTGTTCCTCAAATACTTCTATGTTATGAACTGAAACTCCTCTGCTTTCCGCACCACCAAAAAACAGTTTCAGAAGAGTTTCATATTTTAGTTCATTGCTTGCCTGTTCTTCTTTGAGCCAATCCTTAAGCGCATCACTACCGCTCTCTGTAATATGGTAAGTGGTCTTTTCGCGCCCACCAACAGATGTATCGTTTTTCGTGATCAAGCCTTGGTTCTCCATACCCTTCAACGCGGGATATATATTTCCAAAACTTCCCTTCCAGAAAAAGCTGATAGCTCCATCAATGCGTTTTTTAATATCATAGCCTGTTAAATCCTCATGACTGAGAAGCCCAAGAATTACCATATCTATTTTTCTTTCCCGTGCCATGTCGTTCTCCTTTATATATCAATTTGATATATCGTTTTGATATATAATAGCACTTTGTGAAAGAATAATCAAGCAATTTCTTGGAATTTCCTCCGATACGATGGCATCATTTTTTCGTTCTGCTTCGCTTCTTTACAGGACTACGATGCCATCGCCGATGAGATTTTCCGGCTCCGCGACCAGAAGGAACAATCCGAGCTGGACAGCCACCGCCGGGAAGAAGCTATGAACCGGATCAAGGAGCTGCAGGACTTTATCGCCGGACAGGAAACCGACATTACAGAGTTTGATGAGGCTCTGGTAAAGAAGCTCATCGAGAAGATCAACGTCTTCGAGGACCACTTCACTGTAGATTTCAAGTCAGGAATCACAGTCGATATTGAAGCATAAGAAAAGGCTCCCTTACTACCGATGATGGCAGTGTGGGAGCCTGATTTTTCTTTTAAATCCCTGTTATTATTTTATTTTCGCAAACACATCACCAATATCCCC
>CADCDW010000075.1 GCA_902800325.1 uncultured Lachnospiraceae bacterium | reverse complement strand
GCTATTTTTCACATATTAGTGCTGTATCATGCAGACAGCCACTTTTCACATCTTTGTATAGCATTTTATCGTAACAGGCATTTTGACATGCCATCGTTATCACTCTTTAATGTGAAAAAAGCTCCGTACTAAAATATCTTTCTCCGGTATCGGGAAGCACTGTCACAACTCTCTTGCCCTTGCCGAGAAGCTTTGCCATACGAAGTGCCACACATACATTTGTACCACTTGAAATACCGCAGAGTATACCTTCTTTTTTAGTAAGCTCTTTAGTTGTATTTAACGCTTCATCATCTGTTACAATCTCAAGCCTGTTTATAATATCCCTATCAAGTATCGGCGGTATAAGCCCGTCTCCGATTCCCATCTGAAGATGTGAGCCTATAGAACCTCCGGAAAGAATCGCTGCATTTTCAGGTTCTGCTGCCCAGATAAGTGTATCCGGATTAGCTTCCTTTAAAACCTTTCCTATACCTGTTATGGTTCCACCCGTTCCTATGCCGGAGCAAAAACCATCTATCTTTCCGTCAGCATCGGCAAGTATTTCTTTACCTGTATTTTCAAGATGCGCATTTACATTTTCATAATTTGAAAACTGATCCGGCATAAAAACTTTCGAATCTTCTGCCTGCATTTTTTTGGCAAGCCTGATACACTCATCTATACATTCGCCTATATTGTTATCATCATGTACAAGTATAAGTTCGGCACCATACTGCTTTATAAGCAGTCTCCTCTCCTCACTTACAGAATCCGGCATAATAATTATAACCTTATATCCTTTAACCGCTCCCACGAGTGAAAGACCTATACCCTGATTACCGCTGGTAGGTTCTACTATAATTGAATCCGGTTTCAATATTCCTTCCTTTTCAGCAGCCTCTATCATTTTAAGTGCTGTTCTCGTCTTTATCGAACCACCTATATTAAGACCTTCATACTTTACAAGTACCTCAGCATCATCAGGTCCGGTCATATGGTTTAGCTTTATGAGCGGAGTGTTTCCCACTGCTTCCAACACATTCTTATAAATCATATCAATTCTCATCTTTCTACTTAATCTATTATATGCACACAAGTACTATGTATTATAAGTCAAAACCTTTTTAAACTCAACAGTTTTTAGAGAAAATTTGTCACATAAATGTATCCGTCCTGTTTTACTTTTCCTCAAAAAAACACGCCATCTTTCTTTTTAAAAAATGTATCAATTTACATGATACGTAAAATGTCAATTTTATAATAAAATATATATCAATTTTACACATTTTATTGATAAGATTTTCCAGCTATGATAAAATATAATAAGTGTACATTTACGTATATATTATGTATATATCCATGTGTACATTTACAAATATTTTACATATATATTCACGTGTATATTTACAAATATTTTATGTATAAATTCATGTGTACATTTACAAATATTTCACATATATATTCGCGCGTATATTTTACGTAAACATTTATGTATATAATGATAAATATTAAGGAGAATATCAAATATGCATACCAGAAAAAAGGGTATTTCATTTAAAATTCAACTATTGATAATATTGATAATCGCAGTGTGTGTCGCCGCATTGTCGCTATTTTTAAAATCCATCTTAAAATCTTATCTTTTAAATGAAAAAAAGGAAAGCACCAAGTCTATAGCTGAGCTCGCAGCATCCTATATAGATGTTGATGATTTTATAACCGTAATGGAGGAAGGTGCTGATACAGAAGCTTATGAAATAATAATAGATACTCTCAGACCATTTATGAACGTCGAAGGTGTAACATATATCTATACAATGACCAAAGATGACAATGACACACTTTACTACGTTGTCGATGCCGATCCGGAGGATCCGGGCGAATCGGGCGAAGAATACGAGGATACTACAGATATAATGCTTGAAACCTTTAAAGGAAAAGCGGTCTCTGAAAATGAGATAACCTCTGACGAATGGGGTGATTTCATGTCAAGCTATGCTCCGATTTTTAAGGACGGTCAGGTAATAGGTATGCTTGGAGTCGACTGTGAAGTTTCGTACATAAAGGATTCTGTTAATAGCATTATGAAGCGGTTTTTACTTGTTGCTTTTTGTGTACTGATAATCGGAATAGCAATTGCATTTATAATGGGCAAATCTCTCAAAAAGAATTTTTCCATGTTAAATAGCCGCATACTTGATATAGCCAGCGATGAAGGAGATCTTACAAAGACTGTTGATATACGGACAGGTGATGAATTTGAGGTTCTTGGAGAAAGTCTTAATAAACTTCTTGATAAGACCAAAAATACTATGAGCATCGCACAGGCTTCTTCAAAGGAAATACGTGGAAATTCCGGAGGTATAGCAGCATCTGTAAACGATGTAAGCCAGGAAATTAACAACATAAAAAATGCCGCTTCAGAAATAGCAATTGCCGAAAGCAATTCTCTTGAAAATATAGAACTTATGCACAATCAATCGTCTATCGCTTTAAATAATACAGAAGATGTCGAGCAACAACTTAGAATTGCTGATGAGCTTATAGAAGAAATAGCCAATATGTCAGCCGAGTTAAATGAATTTGTAACCAAAGCAACAGCCAATCTAAAGGAAAAGAACGAAGATATAGGTACAGAGCTTAACAACAGTCTCGAAGCCGCGCATGCTGTAAATCAAATTAAATCATTAACACAATTAATATTGGATATCTCAGAACAAACCAATATGCTTTCATTAAACGCAAGTATCGAAGCCGCCAGAGCCGGTGAAGCAGGACGAGGCTTTGCTGTAGTCGCCAGCGAGATATCCAAACTTGCAAGTGATTCCTCTGATGCAGCCGAAAAGATAAGTATTATAGGTGAGTCCATTACCGATATCGTTGATTCACTCGGCTATGTATCCAGTGAGTTACTTTTATTTGTAACCGACAGTGTAATGAGCGATTATGAGAATTTCCAGACATTTGGAAATGAATATTTTGTCAAAGCGCAGGATATAAAGTCACGTGCCAATGCTATTTACGAAAATACAAAAGCGCTTAATAACAGTATGCACGAGATATCCGATTCAGCTTCATCTATTCTCGCTGCTTCGGAAGAAAACCTTGCAACTATACAAAACATCGCCGACACTTTAAACAATATAGATAACTCAATGATTTCTGTTAAGAAAGAAACCGCCAACAACTTAAATGCTGTAGAAAACATGAACTCAGTTGTCGGAGGATATAAATTATAAAAAAATAATTGCTATAATGCATATTAAATGATTTAATAATTGTATATAGGGGGTATGCTTACATGGATAGTAACAAGAAAACTGTTGCACTTTTACTTAGTGCACTTGATAACAGCTATGACGAATCACTTTGCCGGGGTGTCAATATGGCATGTCAGGAACTCGGATATAATCTCATAGTTTTACCGGGAAATTATGTAAACAGAGCAGTTACACCAAAAGATAAGAAGCCATATATATATCAGTTCAATACTATATATGACTGTGTCAATTCAACCAATATATCCGGTATCATCATTGCAGCCGGTAGTATCGCTGCATTTACTACTGAGGAAAAAATACGCGAATTTTTAGATAATTATAAAGATATTCCTATGGTTCTTGTTTCTTCAATCTATAACGGATATACATGTGTAAATTATGATAACTCCAATGGTATAAGAGATGGCCTCGAGTATCTTGTTGAGGCCTGCGGATGCAAAAAATTCGGTATGCTTAAAGGTCCTTCAGGTAACTCAGAATTTAATCAACGATACAGTACATTTATGGAAATGATGAAAAAATACAATATCACCGTTACTGATGATAATATATGTAATGTTCATCCTTCAGATGACAATCATGAAGCCTGTAAAGCATTTCTTAAAAAGAATCCTGATATAGAAGCTGTATTTTGTATAAATGACTATTCTGCTCTTGATTTGTGTGATGAGATTAAGGCACTTGGAAAAACTCCGGGAAATGAGATTAAAGTTCTTGGCTATGACAATACTATCCAGAGTTCTAAGGCAATCCCTCCACTTGCTACCATCGCAGCAGATCCGGTTATGCTCGGTCATGAGGCAGCCGCATATCTCGATTTAAAAATGCAGGGACGTAATGTTGATTCCATCAATCTTCCTGCTACTCTTGTTAAGAGAGATTCTCTTGGCACAAATGAAAATGCATATATCGGTTCGAGCAGCACAAGACACCTTGCTGAAATGGATACTGATGAAGCATTTGATTATATTTTCTATCGATTAAGAAGAAGTGGAAAATCCAAAGAAGAGCTTCCTGAATATAAGGCATTTGTAAAGCTTATAGAAAGCCTTCGCATACTTATGGACATGGAAACTATCGATGATGATGCGTACATCATGGTTTCAAGATATTTTGGTGAATTTACCGAATGCCATGCAACCAGATATGCTGATATAGAAAATCTTACCAGATATATAGACCAGATTAAGGTAGATTCAATTACCCGTTTAGACACCGATTCACAGGTAACTTTTGAGTACATATATCAGGATCTCTATAGGAGTATTCTTCAATCAACAGACAGTGATATAAGAGCTTCCGAAGATAAAAATATATTTACACGTGAAGATTTAAAGACATTTGTACAAATTACAGGCGATATAAAAGATGGCAGTGATGAAAGCTATATGAAACTTCTCTCACACCTTGACGGACTTTATGCCAAAAACGGATATGTGTATATGCTTGAGGAACCTGCCATCCATGAAAACATGGATAAGTTTATTCCTTCAGGAGCGCTTAAACTTAAAGCATTTATACAGGATGGTTCTATATGGAATATTCCGGCTGAAAGTCAGAGTGTTGAATTAAGTCATATATTCAACAATGACTTTGTAGGTGGTAACCGTTTTTCCATGGTTATGCTTCCACTATATTTTGACAAAACTATTTATGGTTTCATACTGCTTGAGCTTACTGACAAGATATATCCTAATTGCGAATTCATCTCCTTCCAGTTAAGCCAGAGTACACGTCTCATAAATCTACTAAAATAAATGTGGAATGTGCAGTAACACGGGGACGTTTCTCGTTTTCACACTTGGTACACGCAAAGCACGCTGGCAGCTTAACGCTTTGCTTAGCACCAAAATGTGAAAACGAGAAACGTCCCCGTATCACTTTATTCTTTTCCGTTAATTATATCGTTTATTTCATCACATATTGTATCGGCACACTCTTCTGCGGTTGCTTTGTCAAAGATATACTCATCTGCACCGGATTTAAAAGTATCTATTATACTTTCATTTTCTATATTGGGGATTATAAGCAAAAGTTCCTCCTGATACTCTTTTATTTCCTCAATTGCTTTATATTCATTGGTTGCTGACAGTCCATCTTCGTTTAATATCTCTACAGCTTTTTTACTAACAGGCACTCCCTTTTCAGTCTGCTGGAGTTTTACCATATACGGATCATTTAAAAGGTAATTTAAAAGCTTTGCAGCTTCTTCGGGATGTTCTGTATTGGCACTTATAGCCCACATAGTAGCCGGTTTTATATACCAGCCTGAACGCTTGGCATTGGGAAGAACAGGATACATACACATGCTTACATTTGCACCGGTTTCAGCAAGACCGTCGCAATAAATCTTTGTATCACTTACCCAGCACATGGTTCCCGCTATCTCACCTGACATATATAAGCTTCTGTCAAACGTATCAACCGGACACAAGACATGTCCATCCAGAAGTTTTTTATAAAATTCAACAAGCTCAGTCATTTCATCCTTGTTAATCGCTAGTGTACCATCTTGTTTAAACATCTGTTTACCGGTTTTTTGTTCATAGTATGCAATAAGGATTAAAAACATCTGTTTTTTGTTAACCCCCAGAACATATTTGTCATCTTTGCCAAGGACTTCTCCCATTTTAAACAGATCATCCCATGTCTTTGGAAGAGATAAGCCATACTCATCCAGCACATCCTGATTATAATAAAACACATGAGTATTCATCGCTATAGGTAGAGCATTAAGTTTTCCGTTTTGAGTTCCATATGATAATTCCTCTTCAGAAAAGCAATCTAAATCTATATAATCAGAAAGCTCATTTAAGTCATAGAACCCATTTCCGTCAGATGAATATATATCAAGCCATGCGTAGTTTATCTGCATAACATCGGCTTCATTGTGAGACTGCATCCAAACCTTGGTACGCTTCTCGTAGCCGTTCCACTCACCATAACGATAGGATACCTCTATATCAGACTCCTGTTCCTGAAAATGATCTACACCCTCCATAGTATAGATATGTCTCGGATCATTTCCCCACCATGAAAGCTGTATAACCGCTCCACCTTGTCTGGTAGTAGTATAGCTTTTTCCGTATCCGGCGTTAAAATTAACTTTTATAAGCGAAAAAACCAGAATGGCTGTCATTACAACAAAAGACCCTATAAATATAAATCTTGCCTTATTTTTCATCGATATCTACCTCCTCTCCGTAGAAGGTATAGCAGGCTTTTCCCTTATGTTTAGACTTATAAAGCGCACTATCGGATTTCTCATACAAATCCATAAAATCAGTCTCAGCAACTTCCTTTATATATACTCCTGCACTTACTGAAAGCTCACACTGTTCTCTTTCCTGTTTGAATTCCTCCTCAAAGGCCTTGACCACCTGAATCATTCCATCAATCGCTGCAGCCTTTATGACCTCCATGGAAATGCCCTTACAGCCTGTATAAAGCGCAAATTCATCTCCACCCAGACGACCTATTATCGTCTGATCATTATATAACTTTCTAAGCAGTTTACCCATACGGATAATTACCTGGTCACCGTAACTATGACCAAGTTTGTCATTTATCTGCTTAAAGTTATCCATATCAAGCATTACAAATACAGCCAGGTCATCGGCAGGTTCCTTTTTCAGTTCATTTTCAACATTCTCCTGAAATGCAGCTTTATTCATAACTCCCGACAACCTGTCTATCTCCGCCTTATCCTGCAAAAGTGTAACCATACCGTCAACCGGCTTGGATATATTGATAATTATAATCAATCCTATAAGAACAAACAAAAAGGCGAGCACACCGGATACTTTTAAAGTAAAAGATTTGAGCTCCTCATTTTCTTTTAAAATGATATCTGTCGGCACAGAACATACAACCCTCCAACCATTAAAACAGACATTGGTATTTATCAGATAATCATGTGTAACTATACTGCTTGAATTACCCACATCAAAAAACTCTCCCTTTATACTATTTAAAATATCGTCGGGAAGCTTTTTTCCAATCTCGGCATCGTCAGAAGAATACATAACAATGTTTTCTCCATCTACAAGTCTTATAGTCATCTCCTCAAGCTGTTCGGGATATACAAATACAGAATTAAGTTCTCTTGTATAGATAGAAGAAACCAGAATTGCATGGGGATTAAGTCTCTTTATATAATACATCCTGTCATAATTGCCATTTACACCGAAACACCAGCCATCATTTTTCTTAGGATTAGTTATATACTCTGAAAACGTATCATAGAACCCTCCATCATTAAAAAGGTCCTGGGTTCCATGAGAAATCCATCCTACCTTGTGGTCGTCCGAATAAACAATTCCAAAATCAGTATAATTATCCATAAGACCTATATCTACAATTCTGTTTTTTATAGTATCCTCATTCTTCACCTTATCATATTCATCTATATTTTCGTCTGTGGCATCATAGAGGTAAAAAGCTTCATCAGAAAAAAGAAGTGTAGGTGTAGTTTCCATACGCTCCAGATAAGAATTAATATTAAGTTCTATCTGTCTGCTGTTTGCCGCAATTAAATCAGAAACCTTTTCCTGCATAGCCTTGCCGGTACGGTCGAGTATAACATAATCAAGAAAGGCTGTGACTACAATTATAAGCATTGCAAACACAAACAATACTTCATACTGAAACAAACGGAAACGTTCGTCTGAGCGCTCACGCTTTTCTTTTTTCATAGACATACTTTGAGCCTCCACAAAAATCAAAGCAAACCAGTATTTTAAAATGTGCCAAAAATTCTATCTCCTGCATCTCCAAGTCCCGGACATATATAAGCATCATCATTGAGACACCTGTCAATCTGTGCCACATAAATCTGAACATCCGGATTTTCAGAAGCCACTTTATCAAGTCCATCAGGAGAAGCTATAATCGTCATATATTTTATATTTTTTCCTCCTGATTTTTTTATCTGCGCAAGCGCATCACAGGCAGATCCACCTGTCGCCGTCATAGGATCAAGTACTATAATAAGTCTGTCCTCTATAGGCTGCGGCAACTTACTATAATACTCCTTAGGTTCCTTTGTAACCTCATCACGATACATACCTATATGTCCGACTTTTGCAGCCGGAACAAGAGTGAGCATACCACTTACCATTCCAAGTCCCGCCCTAAGTATCGGAACCAAAGCCGGCTTCTTACCTGCTATAAACGGAGTACAGCATTTTTCTATCGGAGTTTCAATCTCAATCTCCTCAGTAGGTAAATCCCTAAGTGCCTCATATCCCATAAGCATAGCTACTTCCTCGGTAAGCTTGCGAAATTCATTGGTACCGGTATTTTTATCGCGCATCATAGATATTTTATGTTTCAAAAGCGGGTGATCAATAACTGTAATATTTTCTCTCATTATAACTCTCCTCCCCACAGTAAAATATACTTAATTATATACTTAATCAGATTTATATTCAAGTAATAGGAAAAAATCGACCGGAATAAATTCCGGTCGATAAAATCATCACGCTACCTTTCTCAATATTACTTTCTGACCTTAAACCTAAGGGCTGCTATGCCTGCCAATGATACTATCATAGTTATTATTATCCATGTAAAATCTTTATCACCGGTTTTTGGTTCATCTGAAAATTTTATGGTCTGTCCTTCATAATTTATATCCTCATGGCTTGCCACAAGTACTTCAGCATTATTTTCATCAGCCACATACATGTATTCATATAAGACAACACTTTTTCCGGCAAGCTCAGTTGCGTCAAACGTAAAGACAACGTCTGTTTTCATATGCTCATCCGTAGCAGTAAATTCCGTATGTCCCCATACCTCTTGTCCATCTACAAGCAACTTTTCTCCTGTACTCTTATCATATACTACACCATGGATTATATAATCCTCCCCTACATCAACATTGGATATATCAACGGTATCATTTAAAGTGACCTTCTTTTCGGGAGCAGCAACCTTTCCTCCGTCCACAGCATTTTTAGCAGTTGTACCTATAGCCGGATAATGCACCTGCTGATTTGTATCAGATATATCTGCATGTACAGCTACCTTTTTTCCGTCATGGTACAGTTCTTCAAATACAGTAATGGTCTCACCCTGTAGATTCAAACCATTAAATGTAAACTCAAGACTGACCGTCTCTTCCTTCTTACTTGCTGTAAATTCATGTTCTGATGTAACTTCCTTTCCGTCTGCATCATGATATATGCCTCCTGTTGACGTATCATACAGCTTACCCTTTACGACATATTTTCTTCCAACTACAAGATTGGTACACTCCACCTTATCGACTATTGTAGTTTTTTCTTCAGGAGCGCCGATCTGTTTTCCGGTTTTTTTATCACATGCCGTAGTTTTCACTTCCGGATAATAAGCCTTATTTAATATTTCCACCTCTTTATCTACAGTATAGATTCCATCTTCTTTTGCTTTACCCTCCTGTGCATTAAATTCAATTTTCATATCATCAGATTGTATAAAATCCTCAGGAGTATTCAGTTCTTTAACGATATATTTACCTAAAGGAATATCCTCTTTTTTTGCTTTTCCGTCAGCATCCGTTAAAAGAGTACATACAAGTTCTCCGCTTTCATATATCTTTGTTTTGCTTCCGTCGGGGCTATATATATCTTCAGCAGCGTAAAGACCAAATTCTATATCTTTAAGCGATTTAATGTCAGTTATGAACTCTCTTTTTTCTTCATCATATATTCGTCTTTCGCCTGTTTTTAAAATAGACAAATTACCTGTTACGGGTGTGTCACTATATGTTATATCAACTATATCAACAGTATCTCCAAGGTTTTCGGTTGTTATATATATAGTATCATCATTAATTGAAAAATCTTTACCTTCCGGATTATCTATGTTATAACCATAAGGTGCAACCGTTTCAATCAGTCTGTAATCTCCGTATGTAAGTGTTCCCGGCGTAATCAATATACCGTTTTCATCGGTTTTAAACTCACTTACATTCTCATATTTTGACCCGGTATAAGTTTTAAATGAAACGTAGTCATCATCCTTATAAGACCAGATTTTATATGTAGATGAATTATTTAAAACAGGCTGATTTGTCTTGCTGTCAAGCTTTGTAATTCTAAGGTAATATTTCTTTTGTTTATCAGTCTTATATAATATCTTTTGCGGACTGCGACTGTCCTCAGATATAGTTATATAAAAATCCGCAACCGGCATATACCCTATCGGAACAGTTGTTTCACGAACCAGATATGTTCCGTACCTAAGCTCGGCGGATAAAGCATAACCATTTTCATCAGTAAACATTTCCCTGCTTCCATCTACAGTAAGCTTAACCGCCTTCGCTTCGTCAAATATATAATTTCCCGCCTCATCAAAAGAAAGGTCACTCACTTTGCATGCCATAAAACCGGCATTGGAAAGAGGTTTAAAATCTGACGTTTTATCTTCGGCAAGCTTGACTATCTGAAATGCCTGTCTTTTTTCTTTATTGACAAGTGTTCTTTGGTTTTCTCTTTCATCAAGACTCATTTTGGGATTAATCTTGTATACATATATTTTTTCATCAAGCACATATCCATTTGGCGCCTTTACTTCCTGTATGGTTATATATCCAAGAGGAAGTATAGGCCGGTTTTTATTGTCCCTATAAAATTCATCGCTATCCTTGTTCTCAAATGTTGTTAGATATTCTTCTTTGAGATACGCTTTTCCATCTGAATCAGTTTTTAAATACCAGTGCCTTTTATATGTTGAATCATTTATATCTCTTTCACTTTCTGCCACATAGTATTTTATTTCAAATACTGCACCTTCAAGATAAAGTTTCTCATATGCATCATCGCTTTCATCATCTTTTTTTATGAGCATGAGCGAACCATCATCAAATCTTGGTTTTTCTACAGAGCTTACAACGACTGCCGGAATCTCATTATTAACAGCATTGGCATAAATAATCTTAGCCTCATAGATATTGGCATCAAGTGTGTAGCCTTTGGAAGCAGTAACCTCCTTAACATAATAAGTTCCTATCGGAAGATTATCACTTATCCCTGTACCATCTGCGCCGGTTAAGATTGTCGTTGCTCTGGCACTGTCGCTTTCGGCATCATTCCTTGATTTGTATATTCCATATGTCGCACCGGCAAGAGAGTAATTATTGTTATCTGATGTTAATTTACTGTCAGCAGAAGACTTAATTACCTTTATCCTGCCAAATACAGGTTTTTCAAGAGAACTAACTGTAGGGATCTTATTGACCGAATCTATGGTAACCGCATAAACCGTACTATCAAGCGTATATCCTTTAGGAGCCGTTATCTCTTTAACATAATATGTAGCAAAACTTAAATCTTCACTTACTCCCCTTCCATCTCTTCCAACTGTAATAGATGAAATCTGATTAGTTCCGGCATCTGCATCTTCATTAGATGTATATATGCCATATACCGCTCCCTCTAATGAATAGTTGTTATTGCCATCGATGGTAGATGCATCTGCAGATTTTTTTTGTATCTCGATATGTCCTTTTTCAACCGGAACAGCGCCTCCATATAAAACAGGCTGGTAGTCACCATCTTCATTTATCCAGTACTGCAGATAAGTATTATAATTATCTTTATTTTCCTCAACCCACGACAAAATTTCCGCCAAAGCCTCTTCCTGTTCCTCGGATGTATATATGGAAGTTGCATCAGTAATATATATTTTATAAGGATTATATCCCGGATTAACCATGTTGATATAATTCCATATAGCACACTGACCGAGATAGTAATTAATCGCACCATTTGGTCCCTGTATATCATAATTACTTAGTATATAATGAATCATAAGTGCTATGGTCTTACCCTGTTCCGCTGTAAATTCATCAGGAACGGCTTCATGAAATGTATAATTATCTGTCTCTTTAAAATGCTTACCCGGATTGTAGCAAAAAACATAACTATCCTGAAATCTGAGTATGCCTTCATTAAATACACTGTTAACATTACCATCTATATATGACGTTACCTGAACCTTATAGCCTTGACTGTTAAGCTCTGTACCATAATAGCCTGAACCAAGTATAGATTCCTTTTCTATCAGGTCTTCTATAGGCTCATTATTCTCCCCCTTCTCTGTCTGATTTTGATTTTGCCCTACTGTTTCATCATCTATTTCTTTTTTTGATGATTCCCCATCTCCCGCATTTTCTTTTACTTCACCGGTTTCGTTTGTTTCACCGGTTTCTTTTACTTCACCGGTTTCGTTTGTTTCACCGGTTTCTTTTACTTCACA
>CADCDW010000074.1:12938-22533 GCA_902800325.1 uncultured Lachnospiraceae bacterium | reverse complement strand
AGCCAGTCTGCATTATTAACCATAATCGCTTTATCTTCGCCAAACTCAATAAATCTCTCCATTTGTTTACGGAAGCAATCGCAATTATGTTGAATTGTTTCAGGAGTCATCATTGAACGCATATCACTTCTTCCTGATGGATCTCCAATATATCCTGTTCCTCCACCAATAAGTACAACCGGTTTATTTCCAGCCATTTGGAGTCTTTTCATAAGACAAAGAGCCATAAAGTGACCTACATGCAGGCTGTCCGCTGTCGGATCAAATCCTATATAAAAAGTTGCCTTTCCTTCATTTATTAATTTGCTTACCTCTTCCTCATTGGTAATCTGTGCTATAAGTCCTCTTTCAACTAATTCATCATAAAGTTCCATTTTATTTACATCCTCCAAAAATCTTAATAGCAATGCATATCTTTTAGATTATATCACATTTTTTACTTTAATTCTATCAAATACAGCATATTTTCTAATTATTTTAGCTTATTTTAACTATGTTATCCTATTTCTTTGATAACAATAAATCCATTTATATCCTTGATAATCATTGTTGTTGCCATATTAAGCATCCTTTCTCATAAGAGTTCTTACATATCCGACTCCCGTTGCCATAAATACAAAGTAAAACGGTGTTGTAATAGGCTGGTTAAGATTGATAAGTCCCTGTACAAAATATCCGATCATTACGGCAAGTGAAATATATGCCATAACGTCCTTTTTAGAATTTTTAAATATATAATAAAAACCGGAAATAAAAAGTCCTAAATACGATATCATTCCACAAAGTCCGGTTGTAACAAGATACTGTAACAGTTCATTGTGAGCATTATCATATATTTTTTTTGTAACCGCCACCATCTCATCATGATAATATGTATTCATAAGAGCTTTAAGGGATTCATTTCCGTATCCGAAAAGCTTATTGATAACGGGTGCATTTTTAAATAATTCAGCACTCTTTGTCCATATATAACCTCTGAATGTTCCCCATCTGTAATTAAATGTAAATACACCTATATGTTTTTTATGACCTATATATACCAAAGCGATACCGGCAACCAAAAGTAGAGACATAAATATCAATATAGCCCTATTTTTATTAATTCTTGCAATCTTATCCCCCAGTTTGCGATTTAATAAATAAACTATAATATATAAAACTACCATGGAAGCCAGTATAATAACCGCATAATCAAGACGGTCAAGATGTTCGGCAAAACCACCTCGCTTATCATATTTTTTCTTAAGTACCTCTGACATATATTTATTGATAAGAACAATACCTAAGTTGCCAATCCCAAGCAATATAAATGTCTGAAAAAATCTGAGCATCATATCGTCCTTAAAGGCAAGTACAAACATAAGAAGCATAACCGCACCAACCCCTATATATGCACTGTCACTATTGGCAATCATCATTACATTTCCTCCGACAACAATTACGATACCGGAAAAAATCCTGCAAAATATTTTGTCGGAAAATATAAACATACATAAAAAAACAGCAAGACTTATGACTATAAAGCATGCGAAGATATTGATATTGCCAAAAGTTGAAATAAAAATATTATATTGTTTTTTATTGATACCATCCTTTAACTTAAATACATAAAACAAAAAGCTTTCCCATATACCTTTGGGTTTAAATCCGATTTTTGATAAACGCTTAGTATCCGGATCTATATGCTGAACGATTGAAACAATATAGGAAAACAGAGTAACCATACCAAACAGAATATAAATAAAAGGTTTTATATCTGTGTGTCTGGATAAAAAGAAAAACATCAGACCCACTATCAGGTACATAAAAAGTCCCATACGTCGACCATCATATCCACCAAATGCAGCCTCTGCCGTCATAAGTCCGTCATCAGTAAGCGTTATCAGGTATGAAAAAAAATTAGACATCATAAAAAAAGCCATCCACAGCTCGGGATATAGCCACGGATTGCTTTTTTTCGATATATGAAAAATGCTTCCCTGCTTGTTTAAAAATGATATATATGACTCAAAAATATATAAAATTGCTATTATAATAATATACGTTATAGACACTCTGAGAAAAAAATCACTTCTTGTCTTAGTTATATCAAAATAATAATTATGAAAAACCAGAGGAAATATACAAAGAATCAAAAATAAATATATGTAATTGATACAATCGACAGCATACTTTCCAATATATCTTTTATCAAATCTGTCGAAAAAATTAAAATCCTGTTTCATTTTATTCTCCTATCTATCCCGATCAGTCAAGTTATTATACAGCAGTCAGGAAAAAACTTCAACAAAAACAGCACCGGTACATCAGTTTAAACGCAAAAACTGCACCGGTACATCAGTTTAAACGCAGATAAACCGGCAACTAATTGCCGGTTTATCCGTTTTTATATCTTCAGAACCCTCATAACATCACGAAGCATGGCAAAAGCAGCATCGGCACTCCTTGTGACATTGGAGTTGAAGTCACCGCCATCTCCTTCATAAGTATCACTGATACATTTTATAGACAAGCATTTGACATTATTGTTTAAGCATATACGTGCTATGGCCGCTATCTCCATATCACATACTTGACAGCCAAGAGATGCAAGCTTCTCTTTATCCTCAACAGCCTCTACAAACCTGTCACCGCTTGCTACTGCCACAGTTTTAACAGATGGCAATTTTTTTTGAACCAATGCAACCAAACTTTTGTCAAGAGGTATAAACTCATCATCATATTCAACATACTGATGTTTTTTTACAGGATCAATCGGTGATACATCATAATCATAATGGCATACCTTTTCTACCAGAAAAAGATCTTCAACTTTAAGGCCCGGAACAATTGCACCCACGACGCCAAAATTAATAACAAGCTCACATCCGGTATGAGATATAAGCAACTGAGTAGCTGCTGCCGCATCTATCTCTCCGTATCCGGACATAATCGCCACTATCTCATGTCCAAACATATCAGTAGAATAAATTGTTTTATTGGATACACGTTCTTCAGTAATCTTTTCTCCGCTCTCCAAAAATGATTTGATTTCTCGTTCTATAGCTATAATTAATCCTATCTTCATCCGTAAAAACCTCCGTAAAAACCCAATAATAATATAATTATTTCAATGTTATGGCAAGCATGGTCAAATCATCAAATTGTGACGCATCACCTACAAATTCATCTGTTGCCTGCTTAACATTTGCGAGGATAGTCGTTGGTTCCCCATCAGGGTTTATATTGAGTGCATCTAACATGCGCTCCAAACCAAACAACTCAAACCCGGCATCAGTAGCCTCAGGAACTCCATCGGTATACAGGAACAGGCAACCGCCTTTTTCAAGCTGCATCTCATATTCGGTATACTTAACATACCTCCAAGTACCATACCATGCTTATCTTTATAAATTTCAAATTGATTTAATAAAGTTATCACTATTGGTCATATAACTTATTTCACATTTTCTGTTAAATATAATCATCTGTTGAAGATATTATCATATTTAATCTGTTTTGTTAACAACAAACTGTATCTAAATTTAATGATTTTTTATTATATGGTACTTCTTACAATCTATCTTTTATCCTTATCGATAAATTCAAGAACTACGACAGACATAGCAGCAAAAAACAATGCAAACATCACAAGTGCATGCCAATGATACTTGATATTTTCATAAGTATTTTCATAATTGACATTATAATTGGATTTGGCTGTTTCGCGCCTGACTATCTCATCCTGTCCTGTTGCTTCCATTTCCAAAACCATAGCCTTTATCTCAGGATCTGCATCATCTCTTTCCGCCATTTTCTTTAGCATGTTCCATCCGCTGCTTGAAGTAAGATTATTATAATCTGCCTCAGCACATATACATGCCGTTGCATGATATGAAATCATATATTTTGTTACCGGCTTCATACTTATCGGAAGAGAAAACATACTTCCCGAAAAAATAAGCTGAATCATAAGTACAAGCGGCATAACAGTCATAGCCGCCGTAGTGGATTTGACGATGCATGACAAAAGAAGCGACAGCATATCAGCCGCATATGTTATAAGGAAAATAGTAATCGCAAGATCAATCAAAAAATATCCGCTTACAACTCCATCACTTGGGAATTTCAAATCCATATACAAAAACACTACTATAGAGGTAACTGTCTGAAGTGCGCACAAGAACCCCTGATATACCATATGTGCAAATATATATGAGCTTATATGCATACCTGAACGGTGTTCACGCTTAATGATATTTCTTTCACGACAAACAACCTGTATGGAATTAAAAAAGCCATTCCAAAGAGCCACACTCATAAGAGCAAGCGCTCCTTTTGATGTACCTTCCATAGTAACATAAAAACTGTTTCTTACCACAAATGCAACCAGAAAAGCTATAAACCCTGCCATAGGTATGACCTTCCAGTCATTTTGATATATAAACATACGCAAAAACTTCCCTATATATATAGGTATCTGGGTCAGTCTGCCCCTATATCTCTTCGTTAAAAATTTCTCACTTATACTATCCACGGCACACCTCCGCATATTTTTCTATAAACTTATCTGCAAGTCCTTCTCCGCCTTCTTCTTTACGGTTTATACGAAGAACTATCTGTTCCATCTTATCTCTCTCAAAGAATTCCCTGGCTTTTTCTATATCACCAAAATAAGTAAGTCGTCCTGTAAGTTTTGAATCCTTCGCTAAAACTATAACATCATCAAATAAATCTATAACTCTGTCCGGAGAATGGGTAATAACTATAACTATCTTTCCTTTGTCTGCAATCTTCCTAAGACCTTCCATAAGTTCTCTTGCCATAACACCATCAAGTCCCGAATTCGGTTCATCTAAAATAAACAGATCCGGATCCGATATATATTCCATAGCTATAGACAATCTCTTTTTTTGACCACCTGAAAGCTTATCACAAAGTTTGTCCTTAACCGGTTCCAAACCAAAGAATTTAAGAACCTCAGATATACGTTTTTTTCTTTCCGATGAAGACATACTTGCCGGAAGTCTAAGTTTTGCCGCATCTATTAAAGTATTCAAAACAGAGTCCTCGCCACGCATAAGATCCATCTGCGGAACAAAACCCACCTTATATTTCATCTTTCCATATTCATCATATAAATTTGTGCCGTTTAAAACAATCTGAGCCTTTGCTTTTTCATATCCGTTGACCGCATTTACAAATGTGGTTTTGCCGGCACCGGAACCTCCCAAAAGAAGCACCATATGTCCGGGTTCAATATTCAAATGTATATCCCTTAAAAGATATCTCTTCTTAAAAAAATCCATGGCAGTTCTTTCTTCTATGTTTACTGTAAGGCCTGTATCCATAGTCTCAGCTACCATCCCGGAAAGTGCCGCTCCGTCATTATCTCGTTCATCTACATATATAAATTGAGGCTGATACTTTTTTGATACTCCCCATTTAAAGATAAGAATAAACTTACCTATCAGAAGCAAAGTCCATACACTTTTCTTTTTATCTTCGCTAAAAAGGATCCTCAAGCCATCATAAATCCTAAATGTATAAACAATACTTGCTATAATAACCGTAAAAAAAACAAATCCTATTATAACAACACCAAAAGTGTGTTTTTCAATAAACTTCTCATCATCCAAAAAACCAAATAAAGATTCAACAATTCTAAAAAAATACTGCAGTCCCACAATCAAAAGATACATTCTTCCGTCTAATTCTCTATCAGCACACTTTGATAATTGATAATCTCGGAAAGCAGGTATAAGTGCCCACCATGAAGGTTTCTTGCATTTTCTGAAAATATTCCATATACCTATAATAATCATAATCTCAACAATCAGAGAGCCTATCGTACCAATCTGTAAAAAAGCACTTAACATATTATCTTCTCCTCTTTTTTATTAAATCCAAACATTTACTTGTGTATTATATCATAAATAAAATATAAACAGTAATAAAAATTACCGGCATCAACATATTAATTGATGCCGGTATGTTTAATTGTTTTTACTTATATTACTTAATCTTTCTTTGGCGCATCTACCTTTGGACTATACTTCTTTTTAATTTTGGTAACTGCGTTTTCCAAATTACATATTAGAAATTATTAATCTCCCCAATAATCCATAGATTCCTGACTTCTCATTGAAATTCCAAATAAATCATATATAAAATCTTCTTTCTCATTGTAGAGTTTTAATATATTAATTGTGTCTGTTATGCTGTAAATAAAATAATTTTGACCTACAATAAGCAAATACCAATTATCAGGACAATTTAAATCAAACTTTTCTTTTATAGGAACTCCTGTATTTGAAAACAGTTCCAAATTATCTACAGTATTTACAATTTTTTTAAATGTTTTTAATCCTTTATTATCTCCCTGTATGCCAATCAGTTCATCTTTTAATGATTTTAACTTTAATTTTACTTCATTTTCATATAATACTTTCATAGACTTATATTCCTAAAAACTCATGAAGTTCTGAGGAAGTAACATAATTTCCCTTAGCCATAGATGCTTCTGCTTCATTTACTTCTTTAATAAATCTTTTTTCAGCTTTAGCTCTTTTATCAACATCACCATAAAAATGACTGTTAATAAAATCACATAAGTAAATAAAATCATTATTAGACATCTGATTAATAAATGTTTGTACATCTGATTTGCTTTTTACCATATACATCACCTCTATAAACTATTATACACAACTCAATGATAAAAACAAATATAAATTGCTATTTTTTAACCATTTGAAGAAATCAAAGTAAAAAATACATATTAAATATGTAACCGGAAACCAAGCAATTAAGAAAGAATTTTAAATTTACTTCAAAGAAAATGAAAAGAATGCGTAGGTCACCAAAGGTCACCCAATGTTTTTAGAGCAAAAAAGTCTTGAATCCAAAAAATTCAAGACTTTACCCTGGAAAATAAAAATGCGGGAGATGGGACTTGAACCCACACGACGTTGCCATCACTAGATCCTTAGTCTAGCCTGTCTGCCAATTCCAGCACTCCCGCATATGACTTGCGTCGACTAATCAACGCAAGTGATATAATAACATTTTTAAATTAAAATGTCAACAACTTTTTTAACTTATTTGTCAACCAATTTTTAATTTCATTCAATTGGATTGAAAAACTAAGCAAGCTTTGACTTAGCAACCTCAACAAGCTTTGCAAAACCTTCAGGATCACTTATTGCCATCTCTGAAAGCATCTTTCTGTTAAGATCCACTTCTGCAAGCTTTAAACCATACATAAACTTACTGTATGAAAGTCCGTTAATTCTTGCTGCTGCATTGATACGAGCTATCCAGAGCTGTCTGAACTGTCTCTTTCTCTCTTTTCTACCTGCATATGATGTAGCAAGTGCTCTCATAACTGACTGCTTTGCTACTCTGTACTGTTTTGATCTTGCTCCCTTATATCCTTTAGCGAGCTTCAATACTCTGTTATGTCTTTTCTTAGCGCCTACGCCGCCTTTAATTCTTGCCATTAGTCTATTCCTCCTAATCCTATAAATATGGTAATATCTGCTTCATAACCTTACTGTTAGTCTTATCAGTCATGGTTGCTTTTCTAAGATTTCTCTTTCTCTTAGTAGTCTTCTTAGTAAGAATATGACTCTTGTAAGCTTTATTTCTCTTTAATTCACCTGTTCCTGTTTTCTTAAAGCGCTTTGCAGCTGCCTTTTTTGTCTTTAACTTTGGCATTTTTAATCCTCCTTAAATATAAAAACTTGGTTTACTCTAAAAAACATATCTCAAACGTATTAACGTTTTTCAGCTAAAAACATAATCATACTACGGCCTTCAAACTTAGCAGGTTTTTCTACAACTGCAACATCTGAAAGCATCTCAGCAAACTGATCAAGTATTGCCTTACTGGAGTTGACATGGGCAAGCTCACGTCCTCTGAAACGAAGTGTAACCTTAACCTTATCACCCTTAGTTAAGAACTTTCTTGCCATATTAACCTTGGTATTTAGGTCATTGGTATCAATGTTTGGTGAAAGTCTTACTTCTTTGATATCTATAGTTTTCTGTTTCTTTTTAGCTTCCTTCTCACGTCTTGCAAGCTCATAACGATACTTTCCAAAATCCTGAATTCTTACAACGGGCGGTTTAGCTGTAGGAGCTATAAGTATTAAATCCACTCCTTCATCCTCTGCAAGTTTTTGTGCTTCTTTGGCAGACATTATACCAAGCTGTTCTCCTGCCTCGCTTACCACTCTTACCTCTTTGAATCTGATCTGTTCGTTAATTAATATCTCGCTAATAATAACACCTCCATAAACATGCATATACTTTACACAATTCGTTAAATATGTCAAAAAAAGTGGACAGCATAGCTATCCACATAAAAATACCACATCAAAAAATGTAAATATTAACCCGAGTCGCCCTTGCGCTAAGGTGAGAGTGGATACTCTGCTTCTTCAACACACTATGGTAGAATACCATAATCAAAGCAATCTGTCAACAGTCAATTTTTATTCTTAAACATTCAATTTTTAATTTTAAATGTTTACACACAGTCAATTTTTAATTTTAAGCATTTACTCATTTTAATTTTAAGCATTTACTCATTTTAATTTTATGCATTTACTCAAATTTTTAATTTCAACTGTTTGAACCATCATTTTTATATATGATATATCCGCCATTTTTAGTTTATTGCTTTTAATTCTACCTTTTAAAAGATATCTTCATCTATACTATCCAAAAACTCTTTAAGTTCTTCTCTTGCATTCTCAATATCAGCAGGATTTTGCTTATCAAGAATTTGTTCAAAATTATTGAGATGCATTTCAATGATATTACGGATATCTCCTGTAGCTTCCTCATACATTCTGTCACCGCGAAGCAAAAGAAGTTTGTTTTCTTCCTTTTCTCTCGGATGAATCTTAAGCTCGGCAAGAGATGCAAGTCTTTCATCTATCTCTTCGTCCGTCATGTCTACATCATCATTTTTAATAACTATCCTTTTTGAAAGCTTGGTCGATAAAACTTTTACTTCAACCTCAAGGATGGAATTGACATCATATGTATAAGTTACATCCACCGCTTCTTTTCCGGCAGGACCTATCGGTACTACAAGCTCGATATCTCCAAGATATACATTATTTCTTGCAAAACGGCTTTCACCCTGCAGTATCTTTACCCTGATCATATCCTGATTGTCTTCTGCTGTATAAAGTCTTTCAGTCCTGCTGACAGGTATAACGGAATTTCTTTCTATTATAGGAAGATAGTGTCCACCTTCCTTGACTCCGCCTCCTCTTGATACTACAACTTCTGTTCCCAAAGTAAATGGACAGACATCAGTAAGAATTATCTCTTTTACTGCTTCATTTCTTTCCTTCATCGCAGCCTGGGTTGCTGCACCAACTGCAACTACTTCATCAGGATTTATGTTGGTATTAGGTATTCTGCCAAATAATCTGCCTACAAATTTTCTAACGATAGGAAGCTTGGTTGCACCACCGACAAGAATAACCTCATCGATATCCTTAAGCTTGATATTGGCATCCTTTAAGCTTCTTTCTATCGGTTTTTTAATCTTATTTAAAAGAATCTGACAGTTCTTTTCATAATCATCTATATTAAT
>CADCDW010000074.1:0-12895 GCA_902800325.1 uncultured Lachnospiraceae bacterium | reverse complement strand
TGCTTTCCGTAAATCCAAGCTTACAGATTTCTGCCTGTTTTCTTATGTGTGCAAGAGTCTTTACATCAAGCTCGTCCTGGTCTATATTTTTTTCCCTAAAAAACATCTGTACAAGTATCTCGGTAAAATCCTCACCACCAAGGAAATTATCTCCGGCTACTGCTCTTACCTCCATGATATTTTGATAAAGCTCAAGTATGGATACGTCAAATGTTCCTCCACCAAGGTCAAATACTATAAATTTTGTATCTGCATTCTTTTTATTGAGTCCGTATGCTATGGCCGCAGCTGTCGGCTCACTGACTATACGCTCAACTACAAAACCGGCCATCTCTCCTGCTCTCTTTGTTGCCTTTCTCTGGGCATCATTAAAATAAGCAGGCACACTTATAACAGCCTCCTTTACCTCCGTTCCAAGATAACTTTCCGCATCTTCCTTAAGTGACTTAAGTATAAGGCTTGATAATTCTTCTGCACTAAGCTCTCTTTCACCCAGCTTAAACATCTTGCCGGTTCCCATGCTTCTTTTAAACACATCTGCAGATTGTTCAGGATATGTAAGTTTTCTTTCTTTTGCCGTTTTGCCTACATAAACTGTACCTTCCTCGTCTATGCTTATAACAGAAGGTGTAAGATTTTCACTAAGTCTGTTAGGAATTATCTTTGCTTCCTCACCTTCAAAATATGCAATTAAACTATTTGTAGTTCCTAAATCAATTCCTACTATCATTTATCTTCTATCCTTTTTAAACATTTTTCATACAAAGCACAATGTCCGACTATTCTTAGCGCTTCGGCATAGCACCGTCTTGCCAGATCGTATTTTTTCATAACCTCATATATTCGGCCTTTTTCATAAATTGCTTCATGACAGGTGCTGTAAAAACATCCGTAGCATCTATCCTTTTCCATGCCTGCTTCTATGGAACCTAATGCAAGCTTATATTTTTTTGTTAATCTGTAAATCCTTGCCAGCATAATATAATCCTTTACAGAATTAGCCTGTGCGCCCTTTTCAATGGCTTTTTTTACAAATTCTTTGATACCGGATTTTGAAGTATTTCTCCGTTCTATCATACATTCCACTAAATTACTATAATAGTTTTTATGACCGTTAAAGTCAAGACTTATTGCATTTAAATAACAGTCTATTGCTTCATTATATATACCATTATTCCTAAAAACATCTCCCATAATCTCATATATTTCGGCATCCTTGGAATACTTGCCGATTGTTGTTTTAAATGTTTCGTTTGCAAGATTTATATATCCCTCTTCACCATATAAAGAACATAAATGTCTCAATAAAATGACTTCTGTTTTATCACCTTCAAACCGGTTCAGATTATCTTTCACAAGGCGGATAGCCGCATCTACCTTGTTCATTCTTTGAAGAAGAGTCGAATAATCATAGACATAATCATAATCTATTCCATATAATTCTTCATATTCTTTGTATAATTCTTCTGCTTCTTCAAACCGATTAAGTACCTGAAGACTTCTCGCCTTAAATATATAAAGCTTGGACTTGTTGTCATCATCATTCTCTCTTGTTATAGCTTTATCAAACGAGTCAAGAGCATCATCAAATCTTCCGAGGAATTCATACAAAAGTCCCAATTCTCTGTATATATATGCATTATCATTTTCAAACTCAACCGCCTTTTTATAATTAACTATAGCTTCTTTATATTTTTTAAGCTTTTTGTATACGTCGGCTTTTTCATAATAAAAATACGGATGAGGATTAATATCAAGCTGCTTATTAAAGTCAAGAAGTGCCTCTTTGTAGAGTTTTCCCGCTTTATGAATCAAGCCTTTTCTCCCATAAGCCGACTTATGATCAGGGTTAATTTCAATCAGCTTGTTAAGATACCTTAGCGCCATAACAGGTTTGCCCATATTCTCGCAGCAAAGCGAAAGCAATGAATATAATTCCTCATGAGAATCCAAATCTGTTTCCTTGTTTTTAACATTTTTCAACGCATCAAACAAAACATTATAAGCTTCGTTAATCTTTTTTTCCCTCATCAGAATCTGTGCTCGCTTAACAAGCATCTGGTCACTTTCTATCTCAAGCTGACTATATCGTTCAACTATTTTCCAGGCTGTTTCAATCTGACCTATCTCAAGAAAAATATCTACTTCAAGAGCATAAGGATCAGCCGCATAAGGATATATTTTTATAGCATTTTCACAGGAATCAACGGCTTCTTTTATATAACTGAGTTTAAAACAAGACTTTGCCATATAGTCATATGCTATATAATTATTGTCTCCATAATCTATAAGCTTTTCACATGCTTTTATACATTCTTCATATTGGTTGGTTTCATATTTTAACTCGCATAAGGCTTCATAAGAAAGAACTATTTCATCATGCGGTGTCTCGATTGCCTTATATAAAAGTGCCTCAGCCTCATCATATTTTTTTAGTTTAAGATAACAATCTGCAATCAAAAAATCAACATACGGCAGTCTCTTTCTTTTTTTTGTTATCTCCTCGTCTTTATCGTCTTCAGGCAGTGATTCTATCGCATATTTCCATTTAAAAAAACAATTTAATGCTTTCTCGTAGTCAAGCAGGCAAAGATACGCTCTTCCCTTTACATTATAATATTCAAAACTTTTTTCATACCCCGGCTCCAAACCACTTAGAACATCTATAACCTCTTCAAATTTGTAGCTTTGATAGTAACTCCACGCAAGTTCTATCCTGATATCTTCATTATCAGGCTCCTCTTTAAGTCTTTCACTATTCTTTTCAATTAGAGAAAGGTTGGCTCTAAGCATACCTGCCCTTACATTGTTATCATAATTATTGCTACGTAACAACTCCATATAAGCGTCTCTTGAAGCCTCAAAATCACCGGTAAAATATGCGAGGTCAGCAAACTTCACTTTTACCGCAACACTATCCGGCTCCATAGTTTTTAATTGTTCATAATATATTTTTGCGTCATCTGTCTTATTTAAAATAAGAGCCATATCTCCACATATACTCGTTATATTGAAATCGTCCGGACACTCATCATAAAGTTCTTTTGCATCTTCATACATATCTTCATTTTCATTTATCGGTTCTGTCAAAAATCTTATTCTAAGCTTCGCAAGTCTAAGATATGGATGATACATATCCATATCTTCAAGTTTACCCAAAAGATTATTTGCTTCATCAATTTCATTTCTTCTTATGGCTGTATTCATTGTAAGATATAGTTTTATAAAATCATCGACTTTTTCATTGTCTGTGTCAAAATCAAAAAGGTAATAATTAAAAATATCTATATTTTCAGAATTATCGATAATAAAATCGATAAAGTCCTTAGGGAATTTTTCACTCAACTCATTTTTTCTTTTTTTAACATCAAAAGTATCCACAATATATTTCCATATCTTATGCGGAAGCAGGAAATTGACCATAAGATAATTAATTAACATATCAAAAGCATCCGAAGAGCTGTCAAGGGATATAAATTCATCTTTATTAAAAATATATATCCAGCTTTCCTCGTCTATCCTTCTTGTGTAATCTTTATATATCTCATCTATCTCGTAAAGAATATCTCTTAGTTCATCCTTAACCGGAAAAGGAAAACCACCATCACTATGCTCATCTTTTGATAATTTATCTAAAGAATCATCAAAGTCCGAAAGTCTAAGTGCCTCCTCATAAGCTTTTCTAAGATTCATAAAGCCTTCCTGATCGTCCTCCGGATTAACCTTTTTAAGTTTCTCTCTATATGCAGTTTTAAGTATATCCTTATCCTTGGTTTCTTCTATACCAAGAACACTCCATATATCCATATTCAATCTCCCTGCTAAATAAAAGCAATAAGAGTATGCCTTACCCCCGCACACTCTTATTACACAAGTTCCCATTTATAAACAGTTTATAAATGTGCCATATTATAGAACCGCCTCAAGATTTCTTCTGATAGCCTTGATGAACTCCTCACTGTTAAGCACCTTGACATCTTTAAGTGTAGTTATAAGCGCAAGATCCTTAGTCATCTCGCCGCCCTCGATAGTCCTGATAGTTGCTTCTTCAAGCTTGTCTGCAAAAGCCATAAGTTCCGGTATATTATCAAGCTCTCCTCTTTTTCTTAAAGCGCCTGTCCATGCATATATGGTTGCTACAGAGTTAGTTGAAGTTTCCTCACCGTTAAGATGCTTATAATAATGTCTTTGAACTGTTCCGTGTGCTGCCTCATATTCATATTTTCCATCAGGTGAAACAAGTACTGATGTCATCATGGCAAGTGAGCCAAATGCAGATGATATCATATCACTCATGACATCGCCGTCATAGTTTTTACATGCCCATATATATCCGCCCTCTGACTTCATTACTCTCGCAACCGCATCATCGATAAGGGTGTAGAAATACTCAATGCCTGCCTCATCAAATTTTGCCTTATATTCTGCATCAAATATCTCCTGGAAAATATCCTTAAATGTATGGTCATACTTTTTAGAAATAGTATCCTTGGTCGCAAACCAAAGCGTCTGTTTTGTATCAAGCGCATAATTAAAACAACTTCTTGCAAAGCTCTCTATGGAATTGTTAATATTGTGCATACCCTGGATAATTCCTTCGCTCTTAAACTCATGTATAAGTTCTCTTGTTTCGGTTCCATCCTCTGCTGTGAATACAAGTTCCGCCTTTCCCGCACCCGGTATTTTCATCTCAGATGCCTTATATACATCACCGTAAGCATGTCTTGCTATAGTAATAGGCTTCTTCCAGTTTTTAACGCATGGCTCTATGCCCTTAACTATAATAGGTGTTCTGAAAACAGTACCGTCAAGAATTGCTCTTATAGTACCGTTTGGACTCTTCCACATCTGCTTTAAATTATATTCTGTCATACGCGCAGCATTCGGTGTGATAGTTGCACACTTAACCGCAACTCCATACTTCTGTGTAGCATAAGCCGAATCAAATGTAACCTTATCATCTGTTTCATTTCTATATTCAAGGCCAAGGTCATAATACTCAGTCTTTAAATCTATAAAAGGAATCAACAATTCATCCTTTATCATCTTCCATAAAATTCTTGTCATCTCATCTCCGTCCATCTCGACAAGAGGAGTTGTCATCTTAATCTTTTCCATCTTATTTTCCTCCGGATAAAATATCTAAACTTCTTCTAAAACAAAAATCTTTTCCTATTGTACCATAAATATGATATTTTTCCAAATAATTTCTTGATAAAAAGTAATATAATCTATATACTTATTTAATATTTAAAGCATTTATTTATAATAACTTGATAAATAACCAAATAAAATATATACTAATCATTGTTAAAATATAATTACACAATATTAATCCGGAGGAAAAATATGACCTTTACATATGATGTAAAAAAAAGAAAAGCAAACAGAATATCTTACAGAATATTGGGAATTATCTTTACATTAATTGCGTCACTTCAATGTATAACACTTTATAAGAACCTTTCAAAACATCCTATGCTTACTATGGTATTTGCAGTGATGCTCGGAACTTATGGTCTTTATCTTTTTATAATGTCATTCAGACGACAGGCATATGATATAACTTATAAGTTTTCTGAAGAAGGTATGCTTGTAAAACACAGATACGGTGAATCAATGTATACATTTGACGATATAGAATTTATAACCATGATTATACCTGACGAGTCTCTGATTTATTACATTTTAAATATCAAAGCCAAAAAGGATATATACACCATACCTTTTACAAATAAGCGGGAATTCTGTGAGAAACTCTATGACTTTGTCAATGAACGAATTAAACATGACGAAGATGATGTTATATATTTAAAGAATAAAAAAACATATTCGGAAAACATCTCCGATAATTCTTTAAACAACAATGAAAAAGAAAATACCGAAACAGAAAACATGGAAAACAAAAGCTCCGAAACAGAAAACACGGAAAGCAAAAGCTCCGAAACAGAAAATACCGAAACAAAAAACACTGAAATATAAAACACTGAATATATCAAAGAGGAATAATTATGGTTTTCACAAGTTCAATTTATAAAATACCAATCATCAAAAATGTAATTGTATATGACGAAACAGACTCCACCAACAACCGTGCCAAGGACTTTGGCAAAAAGGGATGTGTGGACGGAACACTTGTTATATCAGACTGTCAAACTGCCGGTAGAGGTCGTATCGGCAGAAGCTTTTCATCACCTTTTGGTGACGGTATATATATGAGCCTTTTACTTAAGCCCGATATCGATGAAAGCCATATATCAGAGATAACATTATTAAGCGCTCTTGCCATATCACGTGCTTTAGATAAATACCACAAAATAAAAACCAATATCAAGTGGCCAAACGACCTTCTTATCAATGGCAGAAAAATCACAGGAATCTTAACAGAAAAATGCGAAGACTTCATCGTAATAGGAATAGGGATAAATGTAAATAACAAAAGCTTTGATAAAGAATTATCCGATATCGCAACCTCTCTCTACCTTGAAACAGGAAAAGAATACATAAGAGAAGAAATAATCGAACACATTATGAGTGAATTTAACGACTTATACTATGCCTTTATATATGAGCAAAATCTCAAATCCGTTACTGACGAATATAACGGTAAACTTATATGCTTTGACAATGATATATATGTCATCCCATACGAATTGACAAGCAAACTCAGCAACACATACAAATTAGATGATACCGGATTAAACAAAGACACTCCTCTTGCCGTCTACCATTGTATGGGTATTGCACCTGACGGCTCACTCATATGCAGAGATTCTTTGGGCAAACTCACCCTGCTGAATTCCGGTGAAATCTCAATCCGCAGTGTAAAATAAAGCCACGCACAGCATATTCCACATTTGGGATTACAGAATTCATAATACCGGTCTTTATTACGCGAAACGTACCCCCTCACATTTAGGATTACAAAATCCAAAATATCTGTCTTTATTACGCAAAACGTACCCCCTCACATTTGGGATTATCAAATCCGTAACATCCATCTCCGTAAAACATAATTATATTACGCGTAGCGTATCGGTTATATAGGGGTATAAAAATAAGAGACATTGAAAAGGTACTAAGCAAAGCGTTAGCGCCAGCGAGCTTTGCGTGTAGCTATTTCAGCGTCTCTCATTTTTATACCATTCTATATAACCGACCACTCCACCTACTTATTACGGATTATGATATCCTCACGCTTTGGTCCATTGGATACCATGGTGATTGGGAAGCCGATTTGTTCTTCTATGAATTCTATGTACTTGCGGCAGTTTTCCGGAAGCTTGTCGTATTCCTTGATGCCTCTTATATCTTCCTTCCAGCCCGGTAAGGTTTTGAGTACAGGCTTAGCCTTTTCAAGCTTTGTAGTGGTAGGGAAATCAGTAGTTACCTCACCATCAATTTCATAGCCTACACATACAGGAATCTCATCCAGATAACCAAGCACATCCAAAACGGTAAATGCAACATCTGTGGTACCTTGGATACGACATCCGTACTTAGTTGCTACACAGTCAAACCAACCCATACGTCTTGGACGGCCTGTGGTTGCACCAAACTCTCCGCCGTCTCCGCCACGTCTTCTTAATTCATCTGCCTCATCACCGAAAATCTCACTTACAAATGCACCTGCTCCGACTGCACTTGAATAAGCCTTAACAACCGTCACAATCTTCTTAATCTCATAAGGCGGAATACCTGCACCTATCGCACCATACGCGGCAAGTGTCGAAGAAGAAGTAACCATAGGATAGATACCATGATCAGGATCCTTAAGAGAACCAAGCTGACCCTCAAGAAGGATATTCTTGCCCTCTTTGATGGCATTCCATAAAAATGCAGATACATCACATACGTAAGGCTCAACCATCTTCTTGTACTCCATAAGAGTATTAAATGTCTCATCTGCATCTATAAGCGGCTTATGATAAAGGTGCTCAAGTAAGATATTTTTCTGAACTATAACTCTTTCAATCTTCTCTCGAAGAGCTACTTCATCAAAAAGCTCACTTACTTGAAAACCTATCTTTGCATATTTATCAGAATAGAAAGGAGCTATACCTGACTTGGTAGAGCCAAAAGACTTACCTGCAAGTCTCTCCTCCTCATACTGATCAAATAAAATATGATAAGGCATAACCATCTGTGCCCTGTCAGATACAAGTATCTTAGGCATAGGTACATTTTTATCTGTTATAGACTTTATCTCTTTAAACAAAACAGGAATATTAAGTGCAACACCATTTCCTATTATACTTGTTGTGTGATCATAAAAAACGCCTGATGGCAATGTATGAAGTGCAAATTTACCATAATTATTTACAATTGTATGACCTGCATTTGCACCACCCTGAAATCTGACGATTATATCAGCATTTTCAGCCAGCATATCAGTTATCTTACCTTTTCCTTCGTCGCCCCAATTAGCTCCGACTACTGCTTGAACCATATTGTGCTACCTCCACATATAATTGTTTGTCAAATAATAAAAATATATGACAACCAATATAATATAATACATTAAAGTGCTGATAAAATCAATTATTATTTATCAGCACTCTATATTTTTTATCAGTATTCAAATCTAAAAATTGATTATAACCAACTCTCGAAGACTACTCGTTAGCCTTTAATTGACTTACCATATCAAGCTTTTTGATTCTTCCTGTAAATAACAGACTGGTAACAATCGATGTTATAAACACCAAAAGATATGATTTTATATAATCCATCGGTTTCGTAAATATAGCATAATCATACTGCTCACCATTGGTATCCATCATGGCGGTTATCATTGCCTTTCCGATTGGAGTACCGACAATTACGCCAAAAATTGTAAGCCATAAATTTTGTACAGTCATAAGATTTGCAATCTTCTTATCCGAGAGTCCGAGCACTCGCAGTGTAGCAAGCTCTCTTTTTCTTTCATTAAACGAAAGATTTCCGGCATTATATAAAACAATTACGATAAACATAACCGCAAATAAAGCAAATACGGCAATAAGCGCGTCCATAGCCTCCCATGCAGAGTCAAAGTTTTCTATCATTTCCTCCTTTGAATAAGCTGAGGTTACAAAATCATTTTTAAGTACCTCCTCCTTATCAACCTCCATATTGGTAACAAGCTGGTTAGGATGATAGGATACATTTTCAAGCTTCTCAAAATCTTCCCTTAGCATTGTTATGCCCTGAACATTAAAATTACGATTAATGATACCCACCTTGGACTCATACCAGGTGTTTTCACCATATACGTGCCAATATACAGTATCACCCTCGGAAAGATCATATTTTTTTGCAAGCTTTCTTGTAAGTGCAACAGACCCCGGCTTTAGGCTTATAGGATTAATATCCTTATCCGTAAGACCATACAGGTTCTTACCTTCTGTAACCACAAGACTGCAGGCGTCACGATCATCGGACGGTGCTTCCTTTTTCTTCGCTATCTCAATCTGTGTCATCATAATAAGCTCGCCGTCATATTTATCCGAAAGCTCATCTGCTGCTTTTACATCAACATTTCCCTGAAAGGCTATCTGGAAATTATAATCCGACACCTTTTCCATACTCCACTCCTTCATCTTGGTCATGGTAGTTCCACAGAAAAATGCCGAAAGAGCAAATGCCGTTCCAAAGAAAAGTCCGATAAGACACATAGCCGTGCGGAGCTTTGAACGGGATATATCTCTTAAATTATATGTACTTGTAAAGCTAAGCTTATTCCAAAACGGAAGCTTTTCAAATATTGTATTTTTACCTGATTTAGGCGGTGCCGGTCTAAGTGCAGCCGCAGGCTCTATGCGAAGAAGCTTTTTGCAGCTTAAGTATGAGGAAAGCATACAGGCAAGCACAACCACAAGAGCACATATATAAAACTCAGGTAAAAACTCAGGCTTCCAGCCCGGAAGCGTATAAAACTTTTTAAGTACAAACATAAGCTTTCTTATCGCAAACATACCAAGGTATATACCTATAAATGAACCGACAATCGAAGGTACAAAACTGTATGAGGAATAGTGCAGTGCTATCTTCCAAGGCTTTACACCCAGAGCACTCATGGTACCTATCTGGGTTCTTTGTGCCTCTATAATTCTTCTCATGGTTGTCATTATGATAAATATACTTACAACCACAAAAATACCTGCAAACACATACGAAAACGCATTATGCTGCTTCATTTCGCTCACATAGCTTTTTATGCCAAATATGGAATCATCATCAATAAGCACAGAATAGTTACCGTCAAGTGCCTCTGAAATCTTACTGTCAAGACTCTTTACATTATCGGCATCCGTTGTAAATATAATCTGAGTCGGTTTTATAAAAGAAAACTCAGGTGCAGCATCATAGGACATATACATATATACGATATTCTTATAATCCGTATCCATATCCTTGTCAGCCTTTATGTAGATATGCTCAAAGGAATAGATAAAGCCGGCAACCTTTTTCTTTATCTTAAGGCCCATCACATTAACTTCGATGCTGTCGCCAAGCTCTATATCCCACGCAGCAGCAAACTGCTTATTAATCCATACACTATCCTTATCTTTTGGATTAAAATCCTCGCCCTCCACGAGATAAGGCTTTGAGACCACATTTTCATCCTCAAGATAAAGCACAACCTGCGCCTGATCATATTCCACCGTCTCACCCGAAAGCTCGGTTCTTAGCTGGGCGTCCTTAACAGCTGAAAGCGCCTTAATCGCATCAAGCTCATCTTCTGTAAAGCCTTCTCCGTATATCCAGCCATCCGCACGATTATACTCCTCGCCAAGCTTATCCATTCTTCTGAGACCGCCTGAAGCCTCACTCTTAAACGCTGAAAATGTAACCAAAGCAAGCACCGAAAGAAGGAGAACCGATATAAACTGTCCGATATTTTTAATAATATCGCGTAACATCTTTTTTACAAGCATTACCACTCAACCTCCTTAACAGGAACCGGATTTTCATTTATCTTAATCTCCCTAATCTTACCGCTTCTCATACGGATAACCTTATCGGCACACTGGGCTATGTCAGCATTGTGTGTAACCAATATAACAGTATTACCCTTTTCGTGTGCCATACGCTGAATCAAATCAAGCACCATAACACCCGTCTCCGAATCAAGCGCACCGGTCGGCTCATCTCCGAGTATAAGCTTTGGATTCTTGGAAAGAGCTCTTGCAATCGAAACCCTTTGCTGCTCGCCACCGGACATCTGTGAAGGGAACTTATTTACGTGCTCGGAAAGTCCCACCTCCTCAAGCATCTTAACCGGATCAAGAGCATCCTTTACAATACTCTTAGTAAGCGCAACATTTTCTTTTGCCGTAAGACTTGGTATGAGGTTATAAAACTGGAATATAAAACCCACCGAATTCGCACGATAATCAGAAAGCTCCTTTCTCTTAAGCTTGGCTATATTAACGCCGTCAACAAATACATCTCCCTCTGTAGGGCTGTCCATACCGCCGAGTATATTAAGAACCGTTGACTTACCCGCACCGGACGGTCCAAGCACAACCACAAATTCTCCTTTATCAATGGTAAAGCTTACATCTCTTGCAGCTATCTGTTCTGCCTCGCCTTTACCATATTTTTTAAATACATTTTTAAACGCTATAAATCCCTTATCCATATATTTCCTCCTAAAAATATAAGCTGTATTCTTACAATAGAGAATTATAGCACAGTTAGTTTAAACCAACAACCATTTTATAAAAACAGAACTGTTGTTTTAACGCAACAGTTCCTTCCATATAGTATTATTATTTTACTGTACCCATATTTGCCTCTACCATTTATTTAAACATAAAATTTCAGGCAAATATAACAATATCACTCGCCATATATTCCGTTGCCACGCACAGACACCTCTCCATAGGCAATATTAATCACTTTTCCTTTATTATCAATAGCAATTAATCGCCCCTTTTCATCGATGCCTTTTGAGTGCACCGTCTGTCTTTGCTCACCTTTTACAATATCTATATTACAGTCATAATGAACCAGATGAGCATTGTAGTCGTTAATCAAATTCGATATACTTTTTTTCTCAAAAAAGGAAACCAGCGTTCTGTCAATTTCATTGAGCACCTCTGCTGCAAGAACATTTCTGTCAATCATAGTACCAGTCTCTCGTCTTAATGAAGTCGCCTTTCCCTCAATTTCTTCCAAAAAATTTTCTTGATTGACATTAATTCCAATACCCACTACCAGGGATTTGAGTTTACCATTTGCAAAGTCTGCCTCAGCAAGAATTCCGCATAGTTTACGACCATTTAACAGAATATCATTAGGCCATTTAATCTTTACCGGAACATCCAACGTTCTTTCGATCGTTTTTGCGACACAAAGTGATACAAGAATCGGAACAGAAAAAACAAGGTCGGTAGTTATATCATTCGTAAGAGCAAACGTCATATAAATTCCAACATGTCCTTCAGACTTCCAAACTCTGCCGTGACTTCCTCTTCCGGCATCCTGTTTATCCGCTATAACTATCAAACCTTGTTTTGCTTTTCTTTTTGCTTCAAGATTAGTCGAGTCGATCTTCTCAAAAAAAATCACCTTATTGTCCAAAATCTTACAGTCAAGAATCTTTTCTATTTCATTCGCACAGAATCTGTTGATCATTTTTCCACCTCAGCTGTATTATTTTAGCATCAGGCATTTTTTTTATCAAAAACAGTTGTAATCTTGATGCTTATATATCCAAATAATACACCAATAAAATTAGCAAGTGCAATATAAATTGCTGCATTCAAGAGTGCCGGAATTCCATCAAAATGCATATATGTACCATTTGCATATCCTACAAACAAACATGAGTATGCATTAAAGGATATGAGTGATAATGACATTGCCGGAATTTTGAGTGTAAGCATAAGCAAAAATACTGTGATAA
>CADCDW010000073.1 GCA_902800325.1 uncultured Lachnospiraceae bacterium | reverse complement strand
TTTCTCTTGAAAAATCCTCTTAATTTTTTTTCATCCTCATCAATAACTTCAAGTATCGTGGCTTCAGCAGGATTGATTCTTTCCGAATCAATTTCAAGCTGTTTTTTTTCTTCTCTACGCACAAGCTTCTGACCAGCATCATCGTCTTCTATGACTTCCTTGGAAAAATTATAAAACTTACTCGAAGCTATGGATTTATCATCTTTTATGGAATCCATTATTTTAAGATTGTCACTGTTTTTAAATGTTGCTGAATATTCATCAATCAGTCCTTTTAACAGCGCCTTATCATCCTCATCATCATTTAATATAAGTAAAAGATAAGCCTCAAAACTCCAATCATAGTCAATGTTGTCGATATAATAAGGGATTAAATATTCTCTTAATTTTTCTATATCAGCACCATTGTATTTATCATAGGTATATTTTACCTGTTTTGTATCGATACCGTCTTCGTCAGCGTCGTACATATATATGGCATAATACTTATCTACAAGCTCCTTGTAACCCATTTTGGTATACAAGTCCATCAAGGCAAATATTATACGCTTGGCTTCAGGAGCCATTCCATGTGCTCTGACCAATACATCTCTGGCATCTGCATATCTTTTTGTTTTTATAAAGACCTCGCCACATAGCTTTAAAAACTGTGGATTAAGCGACTTAGACAAATCCTGACTATCGATAATATCCAACGCAAGGCTGTATTCTCTTTGTGCTGCCAATTCTTTTATTTTGTTTACGCTAGCCATGCTAAGACCGGATCCCATACATGCCACCTCTAAATCATAAAAATATTATTAATGTCCTTCAAAGACCTTTTCAACCTTTTCAATTACGGTATCCTTCATATTGCCACGAGTCTTCTCATACTGCAAACCTGATTCCATAATCTCAAGAAGCTCCATTCTGTACTCACTGTCTATATCTTTTATGTATTCCATAAGTACATCTTTAATCTCAATAACATATTCTTTAGTCTGCATCTTTGCTATCATATCATCAGGATTAAACTTAGAATTACTCTTCATATCCTCCTGCTTACGTGAACAGATTACGCACTCATCAGCTCCGGCTTCATTGACATAACCACAGTTACATGTCCAAACCATACCATCTGTTTTATACTTTTCAACAGCATCGATTCCTCTCTTTTCCTTAAGAGCGATAAGTCTGTGCATAGGCATCGAAACATTGATTGGTAAATCATTACAAGCAAATACTCCACGACTGGTAACGTATTTTGAAATAGTAACCTTTGAATCCTTAATTAAAAGTATATCCTTTGCAGGAAGTTTGCAATCAATCTCATTGGATTCTATCTGAGTAATATTTCCTTTTTCAAATACAAAATCCAAATCCTTAAGAAGAAGTTTTTCTTCGTAAAGATTTGTCAATTCTACATCTGCTCTTATTGCTTTAATATCATCCATGTTATAATTATAAAACCATGTTGATATCTTTACAGCTTTATTGGTTCCGCTCAAGATAACCTTTACAGGTCTCGGAACAAGTCTGTTATAATAATTGGTTACATATAAATCTTTTGTAACGACCTGCTCTGCAATATCTTTTTTGGCAAGCTTTACTGCAGTACCTGATGCTATGGTACCAACAGAATAATTTGCAAATTGTGTATAGTTAAGTTGAAGACCTATTATCGCATCAGCTCCCTGCTTTTCAGCAACCCTCTTTAATTTTTCAAGAGCAATTCCATTAACCTGTTCTAAATTAGCTGTAAGTTTCTCGCTTTCAGAATCAGAAGCTTCTGTAACACCCGCTACAAAACCTTTTAAGAAATTGGAACCTAAAACAGTTTCCCCACTGACAAAACCCAGATACTCAACTATGTCATAACCCTCAATGTTTGAAGCTGTAGTTACTAAAATATTACCCATATGTAAACCTCCCTAAAATAGTTACTTATAAAAAATCCTCGTAAAATTATAACACATATAATTACTTTTTAAAAGCATTTTTGTTCATTTTATACAATTAAATTTTAAGTGGGTTGGTGTTCTCATACTTATAAAAATAATATTCAATACTAAAATATGTATTTTCGTCACTTTCCTCAATTAATTCCCAGTTTTCAAGTTTATCAAGATTTGGGAAATAAGTATCTGCCTCATAAGCATAATCTATCTTTGTAACATATGCATATTTACAATAAGGAAGAAGCATTTCATATATGCTTCCGCCACCTATAACATATATATCCCTGTCTTTATATTCCTTCAATTTTTCAAAAAGTTCCTCTTTGGAATGTACAACATCCGCTCCATCCACTTTATATCCGAGGTTTCTTGAAAAAATAATATTGTCACGTCCTTTAAGCGGCAATCCGTTAGGAAATCCAGCGAGTGTTTTTCGTCCCAAAACCACAACATTGTCCATAGTTACTTTTCTGAAAAATTTCATATCCTCCGGTATAGAAACCAAAAGATTGCCCTTATTGCCTATCGCCCAATTGTTATCTACTGCTACTATAAGATTCATTTTCTTTTTACTTTCCAATTATCTTTTAAAGTGTGATTGGATTTTCCTTTCTGCTTAGTGTTATACAATTTACTTTATATGCCTCACTTTATTATACCGCTATCGGTATATCTTTTATCTGAGGTCCTGTCTGATAATCCTCAATAGTTATATCCTCTGTGGTAAATTCATAAAAATCCTTTATATCCGGATTTAATGTAAACTTTGGTGCCGGATAAGTAGGCCTTTTTATCAATTCTTTGACTATATCGATATGTCTGTCATATATATGAGCATCTGCTATAACATGCACAAGTTCTCCCGGTTTAAATCCTGTTACCTGAGCCATCATATATACCAAAACCGCATATTGAACAACATTCCAGTTATTTGCGGCAAGTACATCCTGTGATCTCTGATTCAAAATCGCATTGAGCCTGTCACCTGTCACATTAAATGTGACACTGTATGCGCAAGGATACAGATTCATCTCGTGAAGATCCTGATGAACATAAAGATTAGTCATAATTCGTCTGCTGTACGGATTGTTTTTCAAGTCATAGATAACTCTGTCAACCTGATCCATCATTCCTTCCTTATACTGATGCTTTACCCCCATCTGATATCCGTATGCCTTTCCTATGGAGCCATCCGGATCTGCCCACTCGTCCCATATATGACTTTTCAGATCGTGGACATTGTTGGATTTTTTTTGCCATATCCAAAGCATCTCATCAACTGCAGATTTTATGTAAGTTTTTCTGAGTGTTATAGCCGGAAACTCTTCGGAAAGATCATATCTGTTTACCACCCCAAACCTTTTGATGGTATACGCAAATGTTCCGTCCTCCCATTTAGGTCTTACTTTTTCTCCCTCAGTACTAAAACCGTTTTCTATAATGTCAGTACACATTTTAATAAATAAATCATCCGCTTTGCTCATTTTGTATCTCCTTTTTAAACCCTAAGGTTAATTTTTTTAACTGTGAAAAGTAATAAAAATATGCTAAATTTATAAAACACGGAGGTAAATCATAATGTCACGTCAGGAATTTGGTTTATGTCTTAAAAACATTCGCCAAAAAAGACATATTACACAAATAGAAGTATCAAAAAAACTTGGTATATCAAGACAGGCATACAGCAGTTACGAACAAGGAGTCAGGCTTCCCGATGTCAACACTCTGGCAGCTTTATCCGTAATTCTTGATGCAAACCTGTTTTTGTTTTTTATGGATTCTGCTTTAAAAAAGCACAAACCGGATATAAAATAATTCATCTTATAGGGAGGTCTATATATGCAGGAAAGAAAAATGGTAATAAAAAATCAAAAATTGGCTTCAATCCTGAAAAACAAACGCGAAGAGCATTCCTTTAGCCAATACGATATTGCCGATATGCTGGGCTTGTCCAGAACAACTTATTCAAGGTACGAACTCGGTGTCCGTACTCCTTCTCTTGAAAGCCTGATAAATCTTTCAGCCATTTATCGTATAAATCCTATGGAACTTATCTGTGCTCTTATACCTGAAAAAAGGCTGTCCTACTCACCTGAATATAAGAATTTTAAATGCTACTCCAACGATGATTTATCCCTATCCGACCAAGAGCTTTTGCAAAACTATAACAAGCTTAACCAAAAGCAGAAAGAGGCCATAAACAATCTGATACATACATTTTTATAAATTTATAATTCCCAAAAAATAATTTTACTATATATAACTTTTATAAACAAGTTAAATTTTATTTTTATTCTGTTCTCTTTTTATGCTTTCTGCTTTGCTGTATATGCATCCGCAGTAATTCTGCCTATATAGGTTGTATTCTTTTGAAAGCTCAATCGAACGCGAGTATCCGTTATTTTTTTTAAAATTGCTATAGAGATAATCCATCTCATATTTTTCAGACAATCTGACACCTATCTCATTTAACCACTCTGCATTTTTATGAGGACTTATCGAAAGAGTCGTGGTAAATAAATCAAAGCCATTTTCTTTTGCATATCTTGCTGTTTCATCCAAGCGAAGCTCATAGCATTTATAGCATCTTTTACCTCTTTCCGGTTCGTTTTCCAAGCCTTTTGAAATTTCAAAAAAAAGTTCAGGCTCATATTTTCCTTCATCAAACTTTACCTCTTTAGCAAAAGGTGCTTCATTAATAAACCTTGTAATTTCATTTACTCTTTTTTCGTATTCCGTAACTTCGGTTATATTGGGATTATAATAAAAAACCGTTATATCGTATCTACCCTCAAGATATTCAAGAACATAAGAACTGCAGGGTGCACAGCACGCATGCAGAAGCAATTTTTCTTTTTCCATTTTACCCTCTTTTTCTGCTACAATATATTTATGGTCAATATTCCTTACAGTCGGTAAGGATTCATCCATTTTGTTGCTAAAAAAATTACTTTAAATTTCAATTTACTAATTGACTTTGTAAAAGATATACCATATACTATCTTTAGAAGAGAATGTACGTTAATGCCTACTGATAATTATATTCATTTGTATAATTATTATCAAGCATTAAAATCAGTTACTTTCAGGGAGGTAGTTAACATGACAGTTGATCAGGCTGTAAAAAAATTTAAATTAGAGCCACTTAACGTGTACACGGCTAAGGCTAAAGCTAAGGAGCTTAATGTAGACGAGGTTTTATATATGAATGTGCAGAAAAATAAGTATGCATACGTTGTAAAAGATGGTCCGCGTGGTTATATGCTTTATCAGGATGAAAAGAGCTTATACACTAAGATGTATAAAGGATTAAAGATGACTCCACTGGAACCTTAATCAGTAAAATACATAGTTTTAAACCGGAGCTGTCATCTCAGCTCCGGTTTATTTTTCAAATATATAAATATTGATTATATTTAAAATATATACGCAAGGCAGACTAAGCAGTGCCCAGATCATGGAGTATCCTATACATATCTGACCATATACATTATATTTCAATTCCGAGTAGTCCCATACTCCCATATCCAGTTTCAAATTTACAATAATACCTGTTATAAATTCCAAAGTCGTTATTATCAAAGTTCCAAAAAACATGATAAGTACCAAAGCCTTAAAAGCAGGCTTCACATTTTTTAAAATATAATCTCCTATTGTACCGACTATCAAAAAACAAAGACCTCCGCAAATTATCATAGAATAATGAGAATAATCTCTGTAAGCTATTTCCAGATAAAAATAAAAAAGGCCACCCGTCATCCACAAAACAACACTCTCTGTGATTCTCTTAGCCAATATAGTATTTCCTTTCTTTATTAATTTTGGACCTTTTATCATTTTGAACTCTCCTCGTATATTGCTAACAATATTATTTTGATATTTTTATCGTCAATTTATACATCAGATACTTTAAAATGTTTTATATATAACAACATAATCATAAAAAAGACCTTATCATCGCCACAGGGCAACGATAAGGTCTTTAATCATTATTTTATTTTTCTAGTTTGTTCTTATATATCGACTTGATATATTCTTTATTTTTATCATTTAATTCAAGTATCACAGCCATGTCTTTTCCATTGTTATTTTTAATAAAAGCAAAGCAGTCCGATGTTTTTTCTTTATCACCTGAGGAAAAATCTCTTACGGTCATATCAGCATTTATATCAAGCTCATTTTGAAACTTTTCAGAGTCATACGGAAGGATTCTTTTTATATCTCCTTCATGAATCTCACATACATTTTTTCTGTTTGATTTTGCCACTATCCGTGCGACCTCAAAATCTCCGTTGGTAAAAATATACTCATATTCAAAATCCATATTATTCTTGGCAAAATATATAGCTATACCACCAAGTATGATAAGAATTGCGCCCGTACTGAAGTTTATAAAAAGCACCGAAAAAACTCCAAATGCTGTAAGTAAAATTGCTCCTGTAAAAATTGATTTTTCTTTTATGCCCGGTTTTGAAGCAACCAACTGTTCAGTATAATTATCCATTTTTCAATCTGTCCCTACTCATTTTTAAAGGATTCGTCTATAGCCTTTGCAGCCTTTTTACCTGCTCCCATGGCAAGTATAACTGTAGCCGCACCGGTAACGGCATCACCACCGGCATAGACATTCTTTCTTGTACTCTCTCCGGTTTCTTCATCAACTATGATTCCACCCCATTTTTCGGTCTCAAGTCCTTCAGTGGTCTGTCTGATGAGTGGATTAGGCGACTGTCCGATAGCTATAACGACAGTTTCAACATCTATAACGTAATTAGAGCCTTCAATTGGTTCAGGTCTTCTTCTGCCTGATGCATCAGGTTCTCCAAGCTGCTGCTTAACAACCTCGATACCCTTTACCCATCCGTCTTCACCGATTATCTTGGCCGGATTATTAAGAAGCTTAAAGATTACTCCTTCTTCCTTAGCATGCTCAACCTCTTCAGCTCTTGCAGGGATTTCATCCTCACTTCTTCTATATACAATGTATACATTTTCTGCGCCGAGTCTCTTAGCTGTTCTTGCCGCATCCATAGCAACGTTTCCCGCTCCGACAACCGCAACATTTTTTCCAACTTTAACAGGAGTTGGAACCTCACCTTTTTTATAACCTTTCATAAGATTAACTCTGGTAAGAAACTCATTGGCAGAATAAACCCCAAGTAAGTTTTCTCCCGGTATTCTCAAGAAATTAGGAAGTCCGGCACCTGTTCCAAGGAATACTGCCTTATATCCTTTTTCAAACAATTCATCAACAGTTATGGAACGTCCTACAACTACATTTGTTTCTATAGTTACACCAAGATCGGTTACATTTTCAATTTCCTTTGCCACAAGTGCCTTAGGAAGCCTGAACTCCGGAATACCATAACTTAATACACCACCGGCTTTATGTAATGCTTCAAATATTGTTACATCATAACCATTTTTTGCAAGCTCTCCGGCACATGTAATACCTGCCGGACCCGAACCTACAACTGCAACCTTTATACCATTTTTCTTGATATCAGGATTAGATTTAATTCCCTGTGCCATATGGTAGTCAGCTACAAATCTCTCTAAACGTCCGATAGAAACAGACTCTCCCTTTATGCCTCTTACACACTTACCTTCGCACTGGTTTTCCTGAGGACATACACGACCACAGATTGCAGGCAATGCATTTTCACTTGTTATAATCTCGTAAGCCTTTTCAAATTCGCCCGCAGCAACCTGCTCTATAAATCCCGGAATAGGAACATTTACAGGACACCCATTTACACATGGCTTATGCTTACAGTTAAGACATCTTGTTGCTTCTTCTATAGCCATCTCGGCGGTATAACCTGTAGCAACCTCTTCAAAGTTCTTATTTCTTATATCCGGCTCCTGTTGCGGCATCGGAACCTTTGTCATACTCATATTTGGCATATCCCTACTCTCCTATCTTCATCATACATTCATGTTCTTCTTCCTTAAAGAAAGATTGTCTCTTTATACACTCGTCAAAATCGACCTCAAAACCGTCAAAATCAGGTCCGTCGACACACGCAAACTTGGTTTTTCCGCCAACTGTTACTCTGCATCCTCCACACATACCTGTTCCATCAATCATAATAGGATTTAAAGAAACTGCAGTCGGAAGATTCATCTCCTTAGTTGCAAGCACTACAAATTTCATCATGATAAGCGGACCTATAGCTATGGCATGGTCATACTTTTCACCATTTGCCACAAGCTCTTTCAATTTATCTACGCCAAAGCCCTTATCTCCAAGGGAACCATCATCTGTCATTATATATACATTGTCACAAAACTCTCTGAACTTATCTGCAAATATTACATATTCAGCGGAACGGCCGCCGATTATTACATCTACTTTAACACCCATCTCGGCAAGCTTTCTTAACTGAGGATACAAAGGAGCTGCTCCAAGTCCTCCGGCTATTCCCACTACTCTGCCCCATTTTTCATCAAGCGGTGCAGGCTGACCTAATGGACCGACACAATCATCGAAATAGTCTCCTTCTTCAAGCTTACCCATAAGCTTTGTAGAATAACCTACCATCTGTATAACGAGTGTAACCGTATTTTTTTCTCTGTCATAATCAGCTATGGTAAGCGGAATTCTTTCTCCATCTTCGCCCATCCTTACAATTACAAACTGACCGGCCTCACATCTTGCAGAAATATAAGGTGCTTCAACCTCTAACAAGATAACGTCGCGGTTTAAAACTTCTTTTTTTACTATCTTATACACTAGAGCATCCTCCATTCAAAAAATTCCAAGCTTAAGTTTACCATTTTTCACAAGCATACATATTCAATGCTCGACATATCTGCTTTACAAACGGCTTATTTTTTCACTCACGTTCATTATTATAACATAAGTAAAAAAAAATAAAAACCTCAAAATGAAATAATTTGACATTTATCACACTTTTCACATTCCAAGGTTTTTATTCTTAATTATTTTATAACTATTTACTGCTGATTATCATTTTATCAACGAATTATATTTGAGAATAAGTATTCTTCTAACGCTCTCGTCTATTCTTTCTTCGGATATATCACCGGATTCAACCGCTGTCTCTAACGCCGATACAGCCGATTTAAAATCCTCCGGCATAAGCATAATATCAGCTCCCGCCTTTACCGAAAGACAAACCGCCTCACCGCTTGAATAATAATTGGCTATGGCACCCATAGCAAGTGAATCTGTTATAACAACCCCATTATAACCAAGCTTTTGTCTCAATTCTCCGGTAATTACCCTGTAATTTAGTGAAGCCGGCAGATTTTCCTCTGACGAAGATATATCAGCATCAGAAAGATAAAGATGCCCTACCATAACCATACCGGCACCTGCTTCTATACCGGATTTAAAAGGAAGATAGTCTTCATTATCAAGTTCAGAAAGTGCTTTATGGATATATGCAGCACTTTTATGACTGTCTTCCATTGTGTCTCCATGACCCGGAAAATGTTTTAAACAGCTTATCACACCACCGGCATTAAAACCCTTTGTCGCAGCTGCCACCAGTTCTGACGCTTCCGTATAATCCGTACTATATGCCCTTTCTCCTATAACGGTATTGGCACTGTTGGACCATGTATCCGCCACAGGTGCGAAGTCGAGATTAAATCCAAGACCAGCTATATCAGATGCTATAGTATAAGCATTGTTATATGCGGTTTCGGAGCCTTGCTCACGATAAGTATACATGTTGTTAAAGCCGGTTGTGCCAATAGTATCCGCACATCTTGCAACCATTCCGCCTTCTTCATCAACACTCGTCAAAAAAGGTATACCGTTTGTCTCCATACCATATTGTTTTATATTGGTCAGCATATTTTTTGTCTGCTCTTTAGTTTCAAGATTCTGTGCAAAATAAATATATCCGCATACCGGGTAATCTTCAAGTGCCTGCCTTGAAGTTTCTCCAGCTTCAGTTACAACCGCGAAACCTGTTGCTGCCTCAGGAGTGATTATAAACATCTGACATATCTTCTCATGCAAAGACATCTTTGCAAGCATTTCATCAGCATAAGCCGATGCCGGATCCGATGATACCTCATTGTCTGTAAAAATACCGGTATCCGAACCTCCGGTATATTCCGGCCGGTTATCTACAATAGGTGCAACCGATGTTACATCTACACCGGCTTCAACCGCAGTTGTATTATCTTTATAATCAGAACTGTCTTTTTTATCCGACTTTATAAATTTGAAATATGCAAATATTATCACCACTATAGCAACGATATCAACTATAACCACACCTGTCAAAAATCTGACAGTTTTAGCCCTGTTATTTTTTCTGCCTGACATTTTTGCCTCCCGAAAACAGATTTATCTTCTTTTATTATCGATAATTAATATTGTTTATGAAATCCGTGCAAGTTGAAAATATGTGTTATTCTTCGTATTCGCATATATATCCTGTCTTGCCCTTGAAATACTCAAGTCCCGTATCCCTTATCGGATCATTTCTTTGATCATTCCATGACCATTCTCCTTCAACCTGCCATAGCATCAGATACATTTCATCTGCGCCATCCTCATCCGTTCTTGACGGTTCACCCGGATACCATGGCTGGAACTCGAACGGTTCACCTGTTATCCAGTGTCCATAAGCATTATCATCTCGTATGGAAGTATATCCTCCCATCCAAACAAATCGAAGTTCTTTTTCAGAGGCCATGGCAACAGCCATATCCATCTCCTCCTGGGTTGTAATGGTTATAAGATGTCCGCCTTTTTTAAGACATTCTTCATTGGCTTCACTCCATGAAACATCTGCAACGATAAGTTCATATCTCGACTCATGCTTTTCTTTTTCCAAAGTCCGGGTAGCAGTAAATGTTGTGCTTAAAGACGAACCATAAGTACTGTCTGACATTACGCACGATATATTTCTTTCCGAGTAGGCATCGGCTGATGCATCAGAAACGTATTCAAGACAATACATATTTTTTTCTCTTGTGTATATAGAATCAAGTATAGTTGACATATCGGATATCGATGAGATATCCCAGTACATACCACCTGTTCTGCTTGTCATATCCGAGTAAAGTGAATAATCTCCTCCATTTGTGCCGATTATAAATATCGGTACAGAATATGTATTGGCAAGATTTATAACCTCCTCAGAAGAATGTATACTGCAATTATCAGAACCATCTGTAAATGCAATTACACATCTTGCTCCTTCCTTATTTCCGGCATTTCTGACAGCTTCATATAAAGCATCATAAAGTGCTGTCTCGCCATATGTTGTCATATTGTTTATACCATTGTTTAAAAGGCTAGTATCCTGAGTATAGGTACACATATACATAACATATGAGTCAAAAGCGATAAGTTCAACCATATCTCCGGAATTATAATCAAGCGCATTTACAAACTGACTCATTATATTTTGCATGGTTGGAAGATCTGACTCCATACTTCCGGATTTGTCTGCTACAAGTTCTATACTTATACCTTCCCTGCCCTCAAGCTGTTCAAAGGATTTTATCTCACGCTCTATCTCAGCGCCATTGGAAATCTTCTCTTTTATAGCTACATTTGGCGAAGAAAGCATAACTGTTTCACCCGAAGAATTTTCAACTGTAAAATAAGTTTTAATGTTAGGATAATTTGAAACATCCGATGATACAAATTTTATTGTAACCGGTGTAAGGTTAGACAGGTTATTCATAAGACCATCAAATGAAGTGTCTAAAACGGCCACCTCAGTTGTCACCTCCGGTGTGGCAGTTGTATCTTCTTCTGCCGCAGAAGACTGTTCGGTTTGCTTTTGATTATCAGCCTTGTTATTATCATCATCTTTATCTTTTTTCGGAACAACAAATATAATTATCAGAGCAACAACAGCTACCAGAATCAATGAAGATATAATGGAAAGAGCTACTATCAGTTTTTTATTGGAATCTCCTTTTTTTTCATCATCCGATAAATCATTCTGTGTTGGCAAATCATACATAGAATACTGACTTTGCGCATAATTATCCTGCGGCGGCAGATTATTCACAGAATACTGATTTTGCGCATAATTATCCTGCGGAACATCCGACTGTGCACCGGGTTGCATACCTGCTTTTAGATTGTCAGTCTGTTCTTCACTGTAAGGCTTAAAGTTCTCCTGCAAAGTAACAGCATTTGCTTCCTGTACTTTTTCCTGCATGGAAACATCATTTGAAGCAGGAATCATAACCTTTGTTCCACACGAAGAACAAAAAACACTTCCCTCTTTCAACTTTGCACCACAATTATTGCAAAACATATTTCATCCCCCTTTATCGTAATCATTATACCTATTGATTGTACCTTTTACATATATAGCAATCATATAAATATTATCTTCTCATCGGACATCCGCCGCATGCGGCGCATCCGGAACCTGCCATATCGCTTACATCAGTACTCATTCTATAATCAAAATTATTGACGGTTTCAAGAAGACATACCGCCTGTGCACTTATACCAAGTCCTTCTCCGGTAAAACCAAGCTTTTCTTCTGTTGTAGCCTTTACATTTACCTGTGTTATATCTATATTTAATGCATCGGCTATATTTTCACGCATCTTATCTATATAAGGTCTTAATTTAGGTGCCTGTGCTATAATCGTTGCATCAATATTACCAACCAACATATTTTTTTCATCTATCATACGTGCAACTTCTTTTAAAAGCATAATGCTGTCAGCGCCCTTATACTTTTCGTCCGTATCGGGAAAATGTTTTCCTATATCGCCAAGCGCCGCCGCACCTAAAATCGCATCCATAATTGCATGTAAAAGGACATCTGCATCAGAATGTCCCAGAAGTCCCTTTTCATAGGGTATGTCTACTCCGCCTATAATAAGCTTTCTATCATCAACCAATCTATGAACATCATAGCCTGTACCAATTCTCATATATAAACCTCCTCGCGATATATGGTAGTGTCAAATTGACACCCCGTTTTTTGTTTCTAAATTCTTATATTTAGGGGCTTTGCAAATAAAAAGAGCATTGACCCCCCTAAAAGATGTATAA
>CADCDW010000072.1 GCA_902800325.1 uncultured Lachnospiraceae bacterium | reverse complement strand
TAAGAGCAAAATCGGAAGCTTATCCTTTTCCGAAAGGGTTGTTCCACCTTCATCGTCTGCTTCACCATTTTTAGCAGTATAAATCAGATAAACCATAAAACATGCCATAAGAACAAGAAGAATAATGCCATCAAGTCTTGAAAGCTCATCTCCCATCATACCAAGTACAAGCAAAAGAACAGTTATAAATATAACGAAGGGAATCTCTATCCTGAATGTATTTTTCTTGATTGCAAGAGCGGCTATACATGAAGATACACCAAGTATAAGTAAAATATTCATTATATTACTTCCGATAACATTTCCCACTGATATACCTGCATTGCCGGATGCAGCACCCTTGATACTTACAGCTGCCTCAGGAAGCGAAGTGCCAAATGCTACAATCGTAAGACCGATTACAATCTGCGGAACATTAAACTTAAGTGCAATCTTTGATGCACCATCAACAAATGTATCTGCACCCTTTATCAAAAGATAAAATCCCGCTACGATAAATATAGCATTCAGAGCCATCATTATACCCCTGCTGTCCGGTAAGAAAGAAAGCTTTTTATTGGTGTAAGAAAGTGCCACGCAAAGTGCTGCAAGTATAAACAAAATAACATTTTTCTTTTTCATAATTATTCTCCTATTTTTTAATTTTGTGCATTTTGAAATGGAGCTTTTTTGGTTTTTTTGTGCATATCCGCCCCTCAAATGCACAAAACTTATGCTTATATCCTCATATAAACTCATATCCTCTTTAACTTATTTAAAAGTTGTTCGTCGCTCAGACGGAACACATCATCTATAATCCATGTATGCATATCCTTTGCACGCTGTTTAAAATAACGTGTACCCGTAGTATCATCGCTGCCCTTTGCAAGAACCAATGCCTTTCGGGCATATTTTCCGCCAAACTTTCGCGATACGGTTTCAAGCTCATGCAAGGCACTTCCTCCAACCTTGCCGCTTTTACATGAAATAAATATAGGACAAACATCCTTCATTAGAATTACATCAATTTCATTCATGGTATCATAGATAAGACTGTCATCGGTATGAAGCTCTCCTGCCCAGTCTATATGAGCCCCGATTATCGCATCCGTAAAAAGATATTTATCCCTGGTTGCAACTTCATATACATGAAGTTCAAGTATGTTACCTGCTTTTCCGATAACTCTTTTAATCATATCATTTTTAAATTTGAACACAACCTTATTGCCGGTTTCTCTGTATTCCTTCAAAAGCCTGCATTTATTTAAATCCTGTAAAAGTTCAATAGCATCTCCAAGAGGTTTTTTATATAGTTCTTCCCAGCCTTCATTTTGGTCAGGCATAGATTTTCTAAGCTCATCAATTTTGGAACAGTGCTTATTCCATTTACCGCGATATCTGCTGCATATATCCCACATCGTCCTTATATCCGCACGAAAATCATCGGTAAATCTCCAATCGGCATAACTTCCTGTATGACTTGTAAGCACACCTCCATGCAAAATTATTTCTTCCGGTATACTCAAATGAAATTTATAATCAGATGTAAGAATCTCGCCACCTGTTATGTCAATTTCCTTACCTGTAAACGGGTCGATACGCATCTTGCTTACCTCCATACGGGCAGCGATACATCCGAGAGCTATAAGTATAAGCTCACTTCCGCCTGTAAGGTCAAACTTCACGTCCGGATGTTCTCTGATAATATCGGTAAGCATAGAAATAGCAGCATTAAGATTATCCTTCGGTATCTCTATGAATTCCAGATCAACCATCGGACACCTTTGCTCCTTAAAATGTATGATATCGTTTATTTTCTTAGTTACCATATTGTCCTTGTGGCCTAAGAAAATAATTTTTTCAGGCTTATATTTCATCATGGCCATAACATTTTCCAAAGGCTCCTCGGAATAAAATTTAACTAAAAATTTACAGTCTTCCATATTTTCGTTTTTTGTGTCCATAATATACCTTCGTTTAAAGAATTTGCCAAATTTACAGTTGTTTTAAGAATATCACTTCCAACTGCTGTTTTCAAGGGCAGCTACCAAAAAAAGCTTCCATTTTTTGTTTTTATCGTTAAAGCAACACAACATTTGACTAAATATATCATATTATGATACAATATATAGGCTTGTAAAATACTATATTTATCTGTATTACCAGATTAAATAAAAGAATTAATCTTTCGGAGGGAACTATGAACAGTCTATATAAAAGACTTGTCAGCATTGGAATGATAAGCTTTACAGCACTTCTTGGCTGGGTATACTGTATAATCGAATTCAGAAATAAACCCATCTATGTCATATGCGTTTCTGTAGCTCTTATTATATCGGTTTATGTATTATTAAGATCACTGATAAGCATTCGCCAGAGAAAAGATAAAAAGCTGAAAAAAGATATAAATGAAGCAGTTGCCAAGCTTGTCGCAGACTTCTACGAAGCGCAGGCACAGACCGAGCAGCCTGATAACAGTCTGGAAGTCGAACGTATCTGCAAAGCCTTATATGTGCAGCTAAGAAAAGTAAATACAACTTTAAACAACGATTTAATTACTAAAGAAATATTAAATAATGCAACAAAAGTCAATATCAAATATAGCCATGCAGATTCAAACAAGCTGCTTGCTGCAATATCGGATTTATCAGAAAGCTTAAAGCTTGCGCCGGAACCACAGGTAATCATAAAAGAGGTTCCTGTAGCAGCACCACAGCCTGTACAAACAATGCCTGTTCAGACAGTTACTTCTGAACCTGCAGTTGTTGAACCTGCACCAAAACCTGTTGACATGACAAAGTCGGAGTCAGCTTCCGAATTTACACAGGAACCGGTTGCAAAATCTGTTTCTGAAACGGTTATCGAAACATCACCTGAGTCTGTTTCAGAACCTGTTGCCGAAACTGCTTCTGCTCCGGCACCTGCTGATAACGGCGGCGTTCTTTCACAGGCAGATTTAGATGCTTTACTTGCCAGTATGAATTCTGCTCCTGAACCGGAGCCTGTTCCGGAGCCTGTTCCGACACCTGCTCCGACACCTGCTGATGACGGCGGCGTTCTTTCACAGGAAGATTTGGATGCTTTACTTGCCAGTATGAATTCTGCTCCTGAACCGGAGCCTGTTCCGGAGCCTGTTCCGGAGCCTGTTCCGACACCTGCTCTGGCACCTGCTGATGACGGCGGCGTTCTTTCACAGGCAGATTTGGATGCTTTACTTGCCAGTATGAATTCTGCTCCTGAACCGGTTGCAAAAGACAAATCAGAAAACGATACAAATACAGATAAAGAAATGCCACACAATGTAGGTGCATCAAGTGCTGAAGCTCAAAGTTTCTTTGATGAGTTCGAGTCAAAACACGATACAGCAAAAAACAAGCCAGCCGAATTGCCTACTCCTGAACCGGCTTCGTCATCTGTATCTGCTCCGGCAGATGATGGCGGTGTTCTTTCACAAGCCGAATTAGATGCTTTACTTGCGAGCATGACAGCAGCACCAACCCCCGTTGCAGAGCCTGAACCCGAACCGGAACCGGTTTCAAACGTACTTGAATTTCCAACTCCGGCACCGAATCCAACACCGGTAACGGACGATCCAAACAAGGTTCTCTCACCGGAAGAAATAGCAGCACTATTCAATTCAATGAAATAAAATATATGAAGACTACCTGTCTTCATATTATACGTATATAGGGGGACGGTTCTCATTTGCACATTTTGGGTACTAAGCAAATCGTCAAGCGATAAGCGTGCTTTGCGTGTACCATAAAATGCACAGATGAGAACCGTCCCCATATATATATTATTTAATTCGGTTGGTTGTAGATTTTTTCCGGGTCAGCGAACTTGGTGTACTTGCCTATCCATCTTAAATCTACGCTTCCGACCTCTCCATTACGATGTTTAGCTATATTTATCTCTGCGGTGTTAGGTTTGGTAGTAGTTTCCGGATTGTAATACTCATCACGATAGATAAACATTACTACGTCGGCATCCTGCTCGATTGCACCCGACTCACGTAAGTCTGATAAAACCGGTTTATGATCGGTTCGTGAATCAACCGCACGACTCAACTGTGAAAGTGCGATAATCGGTACATCAAGCTCTATGGAAAGGTTCTTTAAACCTCTTGAAATATCTGATATAAACTGTTGTCTGGATTCAACATTTTTTGTAGTACTCATAAGCTGAAGATAATCAAGTACTATAAGTTTAATATCATTATTTTGCTTGTGATATCTGCATCTGGAACGAAGATCCGAAAGAGTCACCGCATAATCAGCCTCTATATAAATCGGCGCCCTTCCTAACACGTCTGCCGATTCTATGACCTTATCCCAATCGTCATCACTGAGTGTTCCCAGTTTCAAATCCTTAGAATCAACCATTGCGTCCATCGCAACTATTCTCGACATAAGCTGCTTACGGCTCATCTCGAGGGAAAATATAACACAAGGCATATTTTTCATAACTGCAAGATAATGAACTATATTAAGTACAAATGCAGTTTTTCCCATAGCAGGTCTCGCAGCAACCAATATAAGCTCACCACCGTTCATACCGGTAAGCATATTATCAAGGTCTCTGAATCCGGTAGGAAGACCGGTAAACTGTCCCTTATTTCTGGCTGCTTTTTCTATATCTTCAAGAACTTCAAGAATTATATCCTTAGTATCCTTAAACTTGCCTGAACCATTTCTTCCCTGCACAAGACGGAATATATTCTGTTCCGCCTCATTAAGCAAAACATCAACCGATTCCTTGGAGAGATAACAATCTTTTGATATATTATCACTCAACTTGATAAGTTTTCTTAAAACAGAATCATCTGATACAATCTGAGCATATTCCTTGGCATTGGCCGATACCGGAACAGCGGCAATTATATTGGATAAGTTGGCAAGACTGCTTATCTCCTCCGGTACATCCTTCATCTTAAGTCTGTTACTTAATGATATTACATCTATCTCCTTGCCCTCATTATAAAGCTCATTCATAGCCTCATATATGATGCCATACTGAGCATTATAAAAGTCTTCTCTGCCAAGCTTATCGGATATCTCGGATATTACATCTCTGTCCATAAGAATAGATCCGAGTATTGCCTGCTCTGCTTCGTTATTATGAGGTTGTATTCTTTTTATAACATTTTCATCCATAACATATCTCCGGCCCGGAATCTATATAACAACTGCATCAAAATGCCTTTTAACTATACATCCGAGCCTTAGCTTTCATACTATTATTTACTTTCCTTCTGCAACCTTAACACTTATCTGAGCTGTAACCTTAGAATGCAGCTTTATATCAACTATATGTGTTCCAACACTTTTGATGGACTCTTTTAAGACAATCTTCTTTTTATCAATATCATAGCCAAGCTGCTTTTTCATCTCCTCGGCGATTTCCTTAGAAGATATCGAACCAAAGGTCTTTCCTCCCTCACCGACTTTCAAAGAAACAGTTATGCTCTCATCCTTCATCTTATCAGCAAGAGCTTTGGCATCTGCAAGCTTCTCTGCAGCAACCTTGTCCTCATGAGCTTTCTTAAGCTTAAGCTCATTCAAATTTTTGGCATTGGCTTCCACTCCAACTTTCTTCGGAAGTACAAAATTTCTTGCATATCCATCCGAAACTTCAACTATCTCATCCTTCTTACCGAGACTTTTTACATCCTGTAACAATATTACTTTCATACTTCTAACCTCCATTTTGATATGCGACTTGTGAACACGCACCTTGTCGCATTCTCATAAATTTTATGTGATTGAGAGTTTATGGTTATCTCAACATCCTGTATGACAGGGTAATATCTGCCTGTCACACTTAAATATCTCCCTCTTTATACATTTCATCAAGGAGTGCCTTTATCTTTTCAACTGCCGATTCAATCGACTCACCCTTAAGCTGTGCGCCGGCTACATTGGCATGTCCGCCACCACCAAGCTTTTCCATGGCAACCTGAACATTCATATCGTCAACCGAACGGGCACTTATATAAGCTGTATCATCCTGATGAGTTACTACAAAAGAGGCTCTTACACCATCGACATCCAAAAGATCATTGGCAACCTTGGCAGCCATAACTGTAGGTGCGTCTACTCCTTCAGGATCAACACTCGATATTGCGAACTGATTTTTATAAATTTCAGAATTTATCACCCCTGCAGCAAGTAGCTTGTGAGATTCCATATTTTCTCTGAACATCTTCCTTACTCTTGTGACATCTGCGCCACATCTTCTAAGATAAGCAGCCGCCTCAAAAGTCCTTACACCGGTCTTGGTAAGGAAATTATCAGTATCTATAACTATACCGGCGTACATCGCATCAGCCTCAACAGGTCTTATTTTAACTTTTTCCTCGATGTACTGAAGCATTTCAGAAATCATCTCACAGGCTGAAGAAGCATATGGCTCGATATAGGAAAGAGTAGCATTTTCAATCTTCTCATTAGCCTGTCTATGATGATCAAATACAACTACACTTTTGGCAAGTGATAAAAGCTCCTCGCACTCTGTCATACTTGGTCTGTTTACATCAACTACCACGATAAGAGTATCATCGTTGATAGTATTTATAGCCTGCTCACTGCTTATGATCATATCATCACCATAAACACTGTTTCCTTTAAAGCCGCCTACCATAGGTCTGATTGCCGCAGTCTCTTCATTCAAAACGATATGTGCATTTCTTCCAAGCGTCTTAACCAGACGATAGACACCTACAGCCGATCCAAATGCATCCGCATCCGGTCGCTTATGTCCCATAATCATAACATTATCCTTGTTGGCAAGAAGCTCCTTAAATGCCTGTGCCTTTACTCTCGCCTTAACTCTTGTGCTCTTTTCTGTTCCGGCACTGTTTCCTCCAAAGTAAGTAATCTTATCACCATACTTAACCACAACCTGATCACCGCCACGCGCAAGTGCCATGCCAATTGCAGTACGACTGTATTCATACGCTTCGCTAAAACTGTCCGTATCTGCACCTATACCTATACTCAAAGTTATAGGAATTTCATTTCCGACATTTATGCTCTTAATTTCACTCAAAATAGCAAATTTAGTTTCCTTAAGCTGTGGCAAAAACTTCTGACGAAATACAAAGAAATATTTATCCTTCTCTATCTTTTTTCCGATAGCATCTATCGTACTAAGATACATATTAATCCTTCTGTCTACAAGAGCTTCAACCAGAGAATGTCTTACCTCCTCGGTGTTATCCATAACCTCATCGTAATTATCGATATAGATAAGTCCGGATACAAGCTTTTGTTCTAAATTCTCACGTTTATATCTTTTTAACTCAGTTACATCAAAAAGATAAAATGCGATAACTTCGCCATCCTCATTATTAAGCTTTTTGATAAGTGCATTATACTCAATTTCATTGTAGGAAAGATCGATACTTATATCATCTGCAGTATTTAAAAACTCCTCGGTTACTTCAGGAAAAAACGAACTGATGTTACGTTTAACTCGTTTTTTTATACCCTCTCCAAATATATCTACAAACGGAGCATTACCCCAAAGAACTTTTCCATCAATATCTATGATAGCATACGGAACGACAAATTCGTCCAAAAGTTGTTTTTGTACCTGGCTGTGCTGCATGGAAAAGTTAAATAAAAGCGGCGAAAGAGCGGTCTTAGCCCATAGAAGTATAATAACCTCGATAACTATAAATGTGCCGACAACCATGCTTGCAATAATCGCACATTTATTGTCTAAGAGAAATAAAACCACACACATACCCACAAGCATAAGTGACGCTGCAGTCGGTATGATAAGAAGCTGTTCAATTTTTCTTTTTAATAACTTTTCACTATCCATATCTATCTCCAAACGCATTGGTCAATAAAACAAAAGCTTTATCTAACCCATCTAATTTGTATAATCAGCATAATCTTATCTATATTACTAACTAAGCTGTTCCAATCTTTCTGTTACCTGCTCCAAAGTCTCGGTATATTTTTTGAGCTTGGCTCTTTCTTCCTCTACCTTTGCAGCCGGAGCCTTATCAACAAACTTAGGGTTACTGAGCATACCTGAGGCTCTCTTAATCTCACCCTCAAGCCTTGCCTTTTCTTTACTAAGTCTTTCAATTTCTTTTTCAATATCAATAAGCTCCGCAAACGGCATATATAGTGCAGCATCATGGATAACCACAGAAACCGCATCATCTGCTATACCTGTCTTATCCTCCCTGATAATTACATCACTTGCATAACCAAGCATAGCAAAGAAGCTCTTACTATCCTCAAATATATCTCTTATCTCCTGCTTGGAAGAAACAACGTAAACAGTTGCCTTCTTACTTGGAGCAACATTCATCTCACTTCTTATATTTCGTATGCTCCTTACTGCTTCCTTAATCTTGTCAACCGCTGCCTCATCCTTATCAAAAACATACTTATCCTCAAATACCGGCCACTTGGAAATCATAATCGACTCTTCATAAGAAGCATCGCCATCAGTAAGAGAACCATAGATTTCTTCTGTAACAAAAGGCATATACGGATGAAGAAGTTTAAGACAATTTATAAGAACAGTCTTAAGCGTCCAAAGAGCTGCTGCCTTGGTATCGTCATCATCATTCCAAAGTCTCGGCTTAACCATCTCTATATACCAGTCACAGAATTCTTCCCAGATAAAATCATAAAGCTTTGATACTGCGATACCCAGCTCATATTTTTCCATATTGTCAGTAACCTCTTTTACAAGAGAATTCATCTTCGACAAAATCCACCTGTCTGCCAACGTAAGCGAATCAAGGCTCACATCCTTTATATCAGCTTTTTCTATATTCATCATGATAAATCTTGAAGCATTCCATATCTTATTGGCAAAATTACGACTTGCCTCAACTCTCTCCCAGTAAAAACGCATATCGTTACCCGGAGCATTACCTGTTACAAGTGTAAATCTAAGTGCATCCGCACCATACTTTTCGATAACTTCAAGAGGATCGATTCCATTACCAAGAGACTTACTCATCTTTCTTCCCTGATCGTCTCTTACAAGGCCATGGAATAAAACAGTATGAAATGGCGGCTCGCCCATATGCTCCAATGATGAAAATACCATTCTAATAACCCAGAAGAAAATGATATCATAACCGGTTACAAGTACATCGGTCGGGAAGAAATAATCCAGGTCTTCAGTCTTGTCAGGCCAGCCGAGAGTTGAAAATGGCCAGAGTGCCGATGAAAACCATGTATCCAGAGTATCCTCATCCTGAGTAAGATTCTTAGAATTACATTTAGGGCACTCACACGGGGTCTCTCTGCTTACTATAGTTTCACCACAATCCTGACAATACCATGCAGGTATTCTATGTCCCCACCAGAGCTGTCTTGAGATACACCAGTCTCTTATATTGTCAAGCCAGTTATAATAAGTTTTATCCATCCTCTCAGGGATAAGCTTAATCTTTCCGTCAACAACTGCCTGCTTGGCAGGTTTTGCAAGTTCTTCCATGGCTACAAACCACTGAGGCTTAACAAGCGGTTCAACAGTAGTCTTACATCTGTCATGAGTACCTACCATATGAGTATGAGGAACAACCTTTACCAAAAGTCCCTGTTCCTTCAAATCTTCAACCATGGCAGCTCTTGCCTCATATCTGTCCATACCGGCATACTTACCGCCTATGGCATTGATAGTAGCATCGTCATTCATAATATTAATCTCTTCGAGATTATGTCTTTTTCCTACTTCGAAATCATTAGGGTCATGAGCCGGTGTAATCTTAACACAGCCTGTTCCAAATTCTTTATCAACATAAGCATCAGCTATTACAGGTATCTCCCTGTCAGTAAGCGGAAGCTTGAGCATCTTGCCCACAATATCTTTATATCTTTCATCATCAGGATTTACAGCTACAGCAGTATCACCGAGCATAGTCTCAGGTCTGGTAGTCGCAATCTCAACAAATCTTCCTTCTTCTCCTACAACCGGATAATTGATATGCCAAAAATTACCCTGTTGCTCCTCATGTATAACCTCTGCATCAGATATGGTAGTCTGACATACAGGGCACCAGTTAACAATCCTTGACCCCTTGTATATAAGTCCCTTTTCATAGAGCTTACAGAAGACCTCCGTAACAGCCTTATTGTTGCCTTCATCCATGGTAAAACGTTCTCTGTCCCAATCAGCAGAAGAACCCATCTTCTTAAGCTGGTTTACGATACGTCCACCATACTCTCTTCTCCAGTCCCAAACCTTTTCCAAAAAACCTTCACGTCCGAGTTCGTGCTTATCTATACCTTGTGCCTTCAAGGACTCGGTAACCTTAACCTCGGTTGCAATAGCTGCATGATCGGTACCCGGCTGCCACAGAGCATTATATCCCTGCATCCTCTTGAATCTGATAAGAATATCCTGCATGGTATTGTCAAGGGCATGTCCCATATGAAGCTGGCCTGTTATATTTGGCGGTGGCATAACGATAGTAAAAGGCTTCTTGCTTCTATCTACCTTTGCATGAAAATATTTCTTATCAACCCAGTTTTGATATATCCTTTCTTCTATTTCCGATGGGTTGTAGTTTTTTTCAAGTTCCTTAGCCATAATTAAAAATCCTCCGATTAATGTATAATAAATTTAGTTTTCAAGACTCATTCTATACGACTCAAGTATCTCAGCCACATATGCCTTAAGCTCAGGCTTTTCTTCAATCGCAGCCTTAAGGGCAGTGGTTGCATTGTTTTTAATCCTTTCACAGGTTGCAAGCTTTTCCCTTAATTTTTGTCTTCTGACATTGAGACCATGTGTAATCTCCACCATCTCACGTCTGTCTATAAGAGCATTGGTCTGTCTGGTCCAGACCTCCGCATCACTTACGCCTATTTTTCTAAGCTTATTTATAAGCTGTTCCTTAAAAAATCTCAAATCCTTGTTGGTCTTTGAATACTTAAGCGCATCACTTACCATGGTGTTGTACTGCTCCCATTGGTATTCAAGTTCCTTACAGGAATTGACTCCGAATTTTTCATATATATAGTCGATAGCATTTACATTATTTATATATTTTACCTTTACCTTATTGAGCAGTGAAACTGCCTTTTTAAGCTTGGCATTTATATCTCTTATATCATTGTTATAATCAAGATATCTGACATATGCTATCGCAAATGCTATCATCAGCATGGCTCCTACACCAAGTGCATATACGGTGACATTTTCACGCTTTAAAAGTACAAATATGAGAAGCCCCGCCATGGCAGCAAAGCAAACTAAAAATACGCCAATCATAATACCACGTATCCTTGTGATACTATCGGCATATTCGTCTCTTAAGTATTCCAAATCTTCTTTCTCACCTTCGAGATAGCCCATATCGCTTTTAAGAAGTCCGTCACGCATCTCCATCTCATTCAGCTCTTTGACACTTTTTATGACATCATCCTCATACATGGATATACGGTTATACTGTTCCATGGATAAAAGATTCTCCGAAGCAAGATATTTTTGTTTATCTCTTTCTAAAAGCTCTATGCTTTTAGCTGTATCTATAATATCATTTGCCATCTGTATCGGCAGCTCATCTATCCTTTGTATATCTACAAGATAATCCGTTACAACCTTGTACTCCTGCTTCATGTCTTCCATATGGTAGGAAACATCCACAAGCTGCTCACAGACATCCTTAACAATTGCTTTTTCATTGTCAGACTTTCTGACTGCCTTGACAGACTTAAGCTCCTTTTCCATGCCAATGATATCTTCATTATCCTTAGCAGCAGCCTTTGCCGCCTTTTTTCTGGCTTTTCTCTGTTCTTTTCTTTCCCTTAACGTTGCCTGTCTTTGTCTTTTTTCTTCTGCCTCATCTTTTTCAATATCATCCTCCGGCTCTTCGTTAAGATAATTCTTAAATTTATCAAATAAACCCATTAAACCGCCTACTTTTAACCATTCCTTACGACAACTCTAACTTAATCATTATACAGCTTATGCTTTCCTTAAATCGCCTGTTCTCTAAACTCATCCTTTAACTGACCAAGTATTATATCCATCCTCTTATCATAATCAATCATATCCTTGTTCATTCTGTTATATATGGCTCTCTGAAGCATGGAATATATGGTCATTTCCCTTACATCTTCATTGGAATCACCTATCTCAAGCATAAGGCTTTCAAAATCATCTTCTCCGAGATCATATTTTCTCATCTCCTGCTTCAATGCAGCAGTATCGCTCGTAGAAGCGAAAACAATAAAATAACTCCTAAGCGACTCCTCATTTTGATTATACTCATAGGCTTTTAAGAAATATCTCTTTGCCTCTTCGGTATTGAGATTATTGGCAGATGCAACAGCTCTGTTATGATATACATTTCCCACAAAAACCTTATCCTCTATACTGTCCTTTTCCTCAAGTATTTCATCATAGATAGAAGCGGCCTTGATATATCTTCTATAGCCCAGATAACCGTCCGCCTTAAGCTTCTTTCTCTGATTAGGCGAAAGCTTCCTGTACTTCTGCCATGCTTCTATATAAGTCGTGATTTCTTCCGGTTCATAATAATCACCTTCGTTTAAAATCTCAACCAAAAGATCCTGCACAAAATTAGTCTTGTTGGAAAGAGCAACCAGCCTGGCAGCAAGCTGCGGCATATCAAGCTCGTCCCTTATCCAGTCGAAAAGCTTGTCGGAAATCGAGGATTTGCTTATAAGCACAGTATTATTGTAAATATAAAAACAAAGCTCTTCATATGTATTTATCTCAACCTTGGTATTTAAAAATATAAAAGGATGAGAAGCTTCTTTAGTTGTACATAACAATACCTTTGACATTATACCTCAAACTCCTTACGATATATCTTATTCGTAGTAGGGAAAAGCTTTCCAAAGCCCAAATCTTTAATAATAACTGCACCCTTATTTGGCGACTCAAACTCAACCTCTATAGAAAATTTCGAAGTTTTGTTTGGTCTTTTAGGTATGCCATGAAGCTTGACACTCTCCCTTATTTCCTGATCAGTAACCCTGCTCTTATATATAATAGTTACAATATCGGTATCATCAAGTATTATACAAATCTTACCTTTGATATT
>CADCDW010000071.1 GCA_902800325.1 uncultured Lachnospiraceae bacterium | reverse complement strand
TGAAGACTACAAGAACAGTCTTTATCATTGGGCGAAGCTTTTTAAAGCCACCACTTGGGAGGAGATAAAAATGTTAGCAGAAAAAAATGATTATATGGGTGAAACGATTGTGACCATGCATCAGATGACCGAAGACGAAAAAATAGCTGCCGAGTGCGCCGCACGCGAACGCTACGAAAGAGATACACTTTCCATCTATAGAAAAGGCCTGCGCGAAGGGCGAGCAGAAACTGAAGCGATAATTGCTAAAAAGGATAAAACGCTGGCAGAACAACGCGACACCATAGCCGAAAAGGATAAATCACTCGCCGAGAAAGATAAATCGCTTGCTAAACAGCGTGATACCATAGCCGAACTTACCAGGCAATTAGAAGAACTAAAATCGCAAATTAAGTAAACTAATCCCCGGAGATGCTTATATATACTTTTACCATATAAAACAGTAAGTAAGTACATATCAGTTTCTCCGGGGATTTAGTTTACTCTACCCTCTTTTAAAAACAACCGTAACCAACATATTATCTTCATCTATCCTTGCATATATATCTCCGTCCATCATATGCATAAGCTTTTTACATATATATAATCCAAGTCCGCTTCCACTTTTTTTATCACTGTTAGAACCACGCCAAAAGCTGTCAAATATATGTACCACTTCGGATTCCGGAAGCTCGCATCCGGAATTTTTAACCGTCACAAGTCTGCAATCCTCTTCATCACTGAAGCATTTTCAAATACATTTTGAAGTACCTCTATACATCTATCAAAATCTCCTTCCAAGATGCAATCATTGTAGTCTTCTGTTTCAAATTCTATCTTGTTTAACAAAAGTTTATCCTTATAATAATCATTTATATTTTTTATCAAATCCGACAGATAAAAATCACCTTTTTTCACTTCAAGATTTAGGAAATCGTCACTTGCTGAATTGGTAAGATCCGAAACATAATTTTCTATCTCATCAACCTTTTTGCCTATACCCAAAATAACTTCTTTTTTCTTTTCCTCATCTTCATATATACCTTTTGACAAAGCAGAAGAATAAAGCTTTATGGCCGATAACGGTGTTTTTATATCATGTGATATGGATAAAAGTAATGTCTGTTTTTCCTTCTGTAAAGATAACTCTTTTCTCCTGTCATCCTCCAGTTTTTCACGCAGCATATCAAGTCCCCAGGTGAATTTACCCAAAAATCTGTTTTTGTTTTCCTTAATCGGAACAGTAAGATTACCTTTTGCAAGCTCGTATGGAATATCCGATAACTTATTAAAAGGCCTTATAATTTGTTTTCTTAAATAAAGCAAAACTATAAGCATTAAAAATGAGACAGCAATCAAAATAATGTTTAGTATAATTATTACATTGTCGTATGCATTATCTTTTAGCCTGTAATCAAATCGATACAGTCTTCCATTTATGTTTTTAATTACATAATCATTATTGCTATTATAAAAATCCGAATTATCAGCTTCTGCAACAACCACATCAAATACGTATCTGCAATTTGAAACATCCGGTTTATTTCCGTTTTTTATCTCTTCCGCAAGTCTGCTGATTTCAACTCTGTATTCTCTGGACTGACCATCGATTTTTCCATTAGAAAAAAACATATTGACACCCACAAATATCAATATGTTTACCATGAGAATGATTAAAATCAGCCTGTCAAATCTTTTCATAATATGCAAACTCCGAATTACTCATATTTATATCCTGTACCCCATACCGTAAGGATATGTTTCGGATTTTTAGGATTATCTTCAATCTTTTCTCTAAGCCATTTTATATGTACAGTAAGTGTCTGAAGTTCTGACTCACTGTCACTTCCCCATATACAATTAAAAATGTATTCTTTTGTAAGAGTTTTGCCTTTATTTTCTATAAGAAGGAGCAATAGTTCAAATTCCTTTGATCTGGTCTCAAGAAGCTTACCATTTTTATATACGGTCTTTTCGATTTTATTGAGAGTAAGCTCGTCCGATGTAATCTCGTCCATAGCATATCTTCTTTTAAATATCCCCTGTATCTTGGCAAGCAGTATATCTATATCATATGGTTTTTCCATATAGTCATCTGCACCAAGTATAAGTCCGTTCAGCTTGTCATCTTTATCAACCTTGGCACTCAAAATTATAATCGGTGTATCGCTGGTCTTTCTTATTCTCTCACATACATAAAAGCCGTCAATTCCCGGCAGCATGATATCAAGCAGGACAAGCCTTGCCCCGTATCTTTCAAATACGGACAAGGCTTTTTCTCCATTATCTACTGCTGTTACTATATAGTTTTCCGCTCTAAGCAAATCTGCAAGCAATCCTGATATTTCTTTGTTGTCTTCCACTATAAGTATGTCATTCATATACTTTTTCCTTCTAAACTTAAACAACTCATGCTTCACACATAAGGCACATACCAATAATTAATTATGCCAACCTATATCAATTAGCCAATTATCTTAATCTTACCAGCCTATATCAATTAGCCGATTATCTTAATCTTACCAAACTATCTCAATTAGTCGATTATCTTAATCTTACCAGCCTATATCAATTAGCCGATTATTTTAATCTTACCAAACTATCTCAATTAGTCGATTATCTTAATCTTACCGGCCTATATCAATTAGCCGATTATTTTAATCTTACCAAACTATCTCAATTAGTCGATTATCTTAATCTTACCAGCCCATCTCCATTAGCCAATTATTAAGTGAACGCTCTCTGTCACGCAGTTCTTGCGTAGAAGAGAGTTTGCCAAGTGAAAACTCTCCCTTGATATTGCCGTCAACGATGAATAAAACTCTTGAACACTTGGCTGCCACTCTTGCATCATGTGTAACAAGCATAATAGTTGTACCTTCATCATTTAACCTATTTAACTCCTCCATAACCTCATCAGAAGATGTACGGTTAAGAGCACCGGTAGGCTCATCCGCAAATATCATCTTAGGGTTATTGATCATACTTCTACATATACATGCTCTCTGAAGCTGTCCACCGGATACTTCATTTATATCATTGTCGGCAGTATCGATTATGTTAAGCTTTCTCATAAGTTCCTGTCCTCTTTCAAGCTTTTCCTTCTTGCTAAGAGTATTATTTTTTGATTCCACTGCCGGTAAAATAATATTATCAAGTACTGTAAGATTTTTCAACATATACATCTGCTGAAATATAAATCCCATCTTGTCAAGTCTGAACTCAGCCAGCTCATTTTCCTTCATATCAGCTATGTTTTTACCCTCAAATGTAACCTCTCCTGCGGTCGCATCATCCATACCCGATACTGTATAAAGAAGGGTTGATTTTCCGGAGCCGGACGGTCCCATAACCGCAATCATTTCGCCTTCATTTACTTCAAAGTTCACATTTTTCAAAACATTATTCTGTCTCTTGTTTACAACATAGGTCTTGCATAAATCCTTTACCTCTAAAATCTTTTCCATAATCCGTTCTCCTTTTTTATCCATATTCAAACTATTTAACAACTTAATACATAATCAGTTTTTCATCTTGTATTTAAACCATTATTATTTTATCTTTTTTTATTATATTTTTTCACTACTCTATATCCGCTGTATGATATGCCTTGATTGTGTTGGTATAAAGTGCAGTTAAGTATGCACTTATTGTCGTTGTCACAAGTATTATGAGTGGGCAGATTATGAAAATCTCTAAAGGTATGATCTCGTATTCAAGGCTGTATGCCACGCCCATAAGTCCAAATATCGGATTGACACAAAGCTTGGTCATCGGAACTGCAAGCAAAGCTGCTATTATAATTGCCAAAACCATAACTATTACAAATCTTAATGTATGTTGAATTATTATCCTTTTATTTTTTATTCCGACAGCCTTCATAAGTGCTATCTCACTCTTTTCCCTACTTATGAAGGAACGTTCCATAAGTATAGCGATAAGTGCTGATATGATAACCGTAAGGACAAGTGCAAGATACTCAACCGCACGCATTGTTCCCGACACTCCTGTAGAATTATTGGTAAAATCTGCTGCATTACATACATCCTTTGTATCAAATATTACCTTTAAACGCTCTATTCTTTCATCAATTGTTTCATCATCAGGATTATCATCAAAGTCAATCTGAAAGGAAAATGACGAAACCATCTCAGACCTGTCTGTCTTTGCATCCTCATGAAGTCTTCCTATCTGACCAAGTTGATTAAAACTGGTAAAAAGTCCCGTAACCATATAATCATGTTCTACGCCGTTTATCTTGATACTTACCGTATCTCCTATCTTACAACCGATAGTCCCGGCTGATTGTGGTGTAAGTGCTATCTCATATTCATTTTGCGGAGCACTTCCTTCGTTATAAACATAGTCACTCGCTTTGGTTAATTTATTTTGCTGAAATGTAAGCTTTTGAGTCTTGCCGTTAAATGTAACCGAATATTTATACTGAAGCTCAATAATAACTTTTCCCGGCATATCATTTTGGGCAAGTTTCTCTTCTATCTCATTTAAGGTCTCATATATTTTTTCATCACCGGTACCGCCGTCCATAAGTTCCATAACTCTCTTTCCATCAGTCATATAGACATCACTTTTTACTGTACCGAAAAGATATATAAGCTTTTCGCTGCAAAGCGTATTTGCGGTGTTGGCAAGAATCATTACAAGAAGAAGACAAATCGTAAATACGATTGTCATGATTCCAAATTGCTTTTTGCTGCTTAAGACATCATTTGCAGCCAGAAATCCTGTAGGTGAAAGCTTGCTCTTACCGAGTGACAAAAAGCCTTTCTTACCGTATCTTTCACCGGTCTGGCCGCTTCTTACTGCGTCGATAGGTGACATCTTCTTAATCTTCCCGGTACTTGAATAAGCAAACCATATTATAAGAAATACAACCAACACTGCGGATAAGAGTCCGACTATCATGCTATTTTCATTTCCAAGCACCATGTTTTCCGATACACTTTTAAGAAGAATATTTCCAAAAGGAATCGAACCGAAAAATCCGATAACCGCGCCTAAAACAGCTATTGCAAAATACTTTGTTATATAGAGTCTTCTGATGGCGGAATTCTTGATACCTACGGCCTTCATAACGCCAATCTCACGAAATTCCTCAGTTATGGTAAAGCCGATTGTAAATCTAAGCATAGTAAAGGATACAAGTATAAGTCCGAGACTTATGATAAGCAGCACTCCTGCCACAATCATATTCATAACGTAAGTCATTCTGATCAAACCCATGTCCCCGTCAAAGAATATCCCGTCTTTTGCGGAAAGCATTTCCTTTAATGCATTTACATCTTCTGTATCTATATAATAAATCTTTCCAAAAGATTTACTGAACACCTCGTCATTTGATTTAAATTTCTCATAATCCTTATCATTTATGATATATCTCGGATTGCCCATAAAGTCAGAGCCAAGCAAAGCGTCCTTAGCAATACCTGCTATTTTAAACTTAACGCTTACTCCATAAAGCTTAATCTCTATCTCATCGCCTACTGAAAGTTTGGACTTTTTAAGTATAGAGTTATTGACATAAACCTCACCTTCATTGACCTTATCTATACTGTTGTTATCCTTATCAAAGTATCTGATGGCAGCCTTATCGACAGATACCACCAGCGAAATATTCTGATATTCAAACGCCTTCTTTCCGTCATGAAGCACATCCGTACTGTTTGCGTATATAAATTCCTCGATGCGATAATCCTTTACGAAGCTTTCCTTATCAAGAGCTTCCTCGATAGAGTTATCACCCTCTCTTGACATGGATATCACAAAATAATTTCCGTCAAGACCTGCCTTATCAAAATAGTAATCCAGTCCGCTCACAACCGTAAAAATGTTGTTTACGCTCGCCGCCACAAACATCGCCGAAATGATTACAAAAAGCAGGAGTATGACATTCATTGTCTTTTTTCTTTTTAAATCTTTTTTTAAAATCCTGAAAAACATAGCCTCTCTCCTTTTTATTTTTCTGCAATGTTTCTTAATGTTAAACTTTCAGATACACACATATCTCGCTATCGCTCAAGCTATGCTTTACTCCTAAAATTTGTCATTAAGAAACGTATCAAATTCACTTTACAGGAATACTATAACATGCAAATTATTAAAAAATAATTAAATGAGAAAAGCGGTTGTTTATTTTATATCAAGAAGGTCTTCTACACGACATCCCAGAGCCAGTGCCAAATACGCAACCATACGTGCACCGGCTTTATTAATATCCTTTGCATCCGTCTCGTATTGCTGTAAGGTTCTTAAATTTACTCCTGATTTTTCCGATAATTCTTTTTGTGTCATACCGCATAGAATTCTTTTTTCCTTTATCTTATTCACAACATTATCAGACAGACTTCTTTTATCTATAACATCAACGGTCTTTTCAAGAGATGCCTCATGCAATGTATTATATAAACTAATCAACTTGCCCATCAATATGCCGGGTAAAGGTCATAGCAGGTTGTTTTATCTATCAATATTCTTATTCATGCTTCCCATCTTATATCCACCCAGATCAAGTGTTACATATGAGAAGCCCAGCTCTTGAAAATATGTATTTATCAATTCAGAAATTTCCGGATTAGTAATCTTTTCAAAATCCTTCTTTTCAACCTCTATCCTCGCCATATCTCCATGTATACGGACACGCATCTGCCTGAAACCAAGCTCCATAAGTTTTTCTTCTGCCTTTTCAACCATACCGAGCTTTTCCTTTGTTATAGTTTCGCCATATACAAATCTTGATGCAAGGCACGCATAAGAAGGCTTATCCCAAGTAGGAAGATTTAACTCTTTTGAAAGTTTTCGTATATCCTCTTTGGTAAGCCCCGCATATCTTAACGGACTTTTTATCTCAAGCTCGGCCACTGCCATAAGTCCCGGTCTGTAATCTCCTTCATCGTCCACATTTGAGCCCTCAACCACATATGCCAAGCCTCGATCTGCTGCTATTTCTTTTATCTTTGAAAACAGATTTTTCTTACATATATAACACCTGTTTTTAGGATTTTGTGAAAATCCCTCGACTGAAAGCTCATCAAAAGAAATCTTAATATGTTCTATCTTTTCTCTTTCACAAAAAGCATCTGCTTCATTGGATTCCCTTAACGGAAACACACTCGAATTTGCAGTTAAAGCCACTGCATTTTCTCCCAAAACATCATGCGCTGTTTTAAGCAAAAATGTCGAATCAACGCCTGATGAAAATGCAACGAGAACACTTCCAAGTTCTCGTAGATATTTTTCAAGTTTTTCTTTCTTTTTGTATACTTCTTCCATATAAATCTCCTGTTTTATGTGATAAACGACCCATCTTATCACATTCAGTTTCTGCGATAAAAGGCAGACACCTTTTCACATTTTTGTTTCTGCGGTTGCAAATTTTGACAATCATATATAATTTATTGAAATCTAACAAGATACCTGTCTCTCTGTTACTCCTCTATCATTTTTTTTACATCTTCGATACTTATATTTTGTTCTCTTGCGATATGTGCCAGATCTTCGTACTCATATTTACATCTCTTAACTCCATAGCCGGATGAGATTTTTTTCCTTACTTCACCATAGGGAGATTCAATCTTTTCTATCTTGCGATCTAATACATATCTTTTAGTCTCGGATTCGCGAACTCCGATAGTAGATGTATATTTAAATATTAACTCAATCATTTTCTCTTTTATATCTTCTATGCACATAACCCGGATGAGTGTACCCGGTCTTGTTTTTTTCATGCCTATTGGGATAGTATAAACTTCAAGCGCTCCACCATCAAAAAACTTTTCTGTAGCAAAACTTATTTCTTCAGCAGTCATGTCATCTACATTACACGATAATTCAAGAACAACATCTGTTTTGTCTTCCGCCTCACCAAGCATAGCCCTGACACAATTTGCTGCCTCAAAGTCTTTCTTACCCATTCCATATCCGATAGCATGCGTTTTCATAACCGGCATACCACCAAAATCATTAGCAAAATATTTTAACAAAGCTGCACCGGTAGGAGTGCACAGTTCTCCATTTATCTTACCACCATATATAGGAACGTCTTTTAATATATAGGCAGTCGCCGGTGCCGGTACAGGTAATATTCCATGTGCACATTTCACCTGACCACTTCCGACATGTACAGGTGATACAATTATTTTATCCGGAGCAAGTTCTTCCATAAGCATACACACCATGGTAACATCTGCAATCGCATCCATAGTTCCAACTTCATGAAAATGTATCTTGGTTACAGGTTTCCCATGTGCATGACTTTCCGCCTCTGCGATTAAATTATACACAGCCAAAACGTCCTTTTTCACTTTTTCCGAAACATCCAAACAGGATACGATATGTTCTATATCATACATACTTGTATGATGGTGATGGTGCTCGTGTTCATGCACATGATTTCCATTCTCGTGTTCATGATGGTGTTCATGCTCATGCACGCGATCTCCATTCTCGTGTTCATGATGATGTTCATGCTCATGCACGTGATCTTCATTCTCGTGTTCATGATGATGTTCGTGCTCATGCACGTGATCTCCATTCTCGTGTTCATGATGATGCTCGTGCTCATGCACGTGATCTCCATTCTCGTGTTCATGATGATGTTCATGCTCATGCACGTGATCTCCATTCTCGTGTTCATGATGGTGTTCGTGCTCATGCACGTGATCTCCATTCTCGTGTTCATGATAATGTTCGTACATATTATCATCTTCTTCCACATCATCAACTTTAACGGATATATGAGTTCCGGTTATACCACACTTAACCGATTTTTCTTTTTCTATCACGACTTTCGGAATCGAAAGAGCATTAAATCTTTCTATAAAACTGTCCTGTTCAGGCAAAAGTTCCATTAAGGCAGATGCAAGCATATCTCCTGCCGCCCCCATACTACAATCCAGATATAAAGTTTTCATCCTATACCTCCAAACATAATATTTTTTCGTGCTAATCTTATAATCACGAGTCCTTAGATTTAATAAGTCGATGTTCTAACTCTAATAGCCATCTTATCTATGTTATAGCTTATCTATAGCTTATCTGTAGTTTATCTGTAGCTTATCTATAGCTTATCTGTAGCTTATCTATAGCTTATCTATAGTTTATCTGTAGTTTATCTGTAGCTTATCTGTAGCTTATCTGTAGCTTATCTATAGTTTATCTATAGTTTATCTGTAGCTCACCTATAGCTCACATGTAGCTTACCTATAGCTCACATGTAGCTCACCTATGGTTTATCATACTTGCAAGATATCCCGCTCCAAATCCGTTATCGATATTTACAACCGAAACTCCGCTCGCGCATGAATTAAGCATAGATAAAAGTGCGGAAAGTCCTCCAAACGACGCTCCATAGCCTACGCTTGTAGGAACCGCAATAACAGGGCAATCACAAAGTCCTCCAACCACACTTGCCAGAGCACCTTCCATACCGGCTATCGCAATCACAACGCTTGCGCTCATAAATTCTTCTTTATGAGCAAGAAGTCTGTGGATTCCTGCCACACCAACATCATATATTCGTGTTACATCATTGCCAAGCGACTCTGCCGTTATAGCCGCCTCCTCGGCAACAGGTATGTCGCTTGTTCCCGCAGTCGCAACCACAATCTTCCCCAGCCCATCCACTTTCTTAAATGTACCGCAAAATCCAATTCGAGCCTCAGGATAATATGCTATATCATGAATTTTTGAAATAGCATCAGCCTTGTCGGCTTCGACTCTGGTTATCAATATCTTATCCTGTCCATTATCCTTCATAGTGCTAATTATACCTGTTATCTGCTCCACAGTTTTTCCGGCACCATAGATTACCTCCGGCGCACCTTGACGTATCTTCCGATGATTGTCTATCTTTGCATACTCAATATCAGTAAATGGTTCAATTTTTAGTTTTAAAAGTGCATCATCAACAGAAAGATTTCCATTTTTAACATCTTCAAGTATACGCTTGGTTTCATTTAACATATAATCATATTTCCTCCTTAATATAAAAGCGGTTTAGCAATTTGCAAACCGCTTTTTTAACTAATTTTTATTTTTTAATAATGCTGCACGTACAACACCCTTTGGATCTTTTACGATAAGTATTATAAGCCAGATAATAAGTCCGAGTGCGACAACCGAAAGCCCAAGGAATAAATCATTTAACATATCCATAGGTTCCGGAGTAAAATATGCACTCTTTAATTCTATAAATTCTGCTATGGCATCAACCATCCACATAAGGGATGCACCCCAGTACATAAGAGCGAGAGTTCCTAACTTCATCTCATTTTTCGGAGCATTTTTATACCATAAAACTGTAGTTATAATCGCAGCAAAAACTGTAGTAAGTAACGTCATTTTTATGCTTCCTCCAAACTTTTTTCAGATTGTTCCTCTACTTCATCCGACTTCTTTTCCAGTGCAGAAGAAACCACAACCATACCAATCCATACTGCTGTAACAAGTCCTGCCATACCAACACCTACAGTTGACATCTCATGCAGCATTTCTGCCGCATCAGCCGAATTGCCCGCAGCAGTCAAAAACGGAAACCATGGAACAACTTCTCCATGCCAAAGATGCTCAAATGCAAGGAGTCCGGAACCACCCCAAAGAAGGTTGCCCAGCCATCCAAGCTTGCGTGAAAATGGTATTTTACTTTTTTCTTTGACAGACTCTATATCTTTTGAATCCAAGCCAACCTCTAAATTCTCACTCTTAATTTCCTTTGATTTTACTACCTTAGTAGCGATTGTTGTAACCACTGCCTCAACAGCAGGAACGATAAAACATGCCATAATAATAACCCTCCTTTAAATAATAAAAGGCATACGTTATCTCTTTTCTAAGAAAACGCACACCTTCATAGCATACAATTTATACAACTTAATAAAGCGCTTTAAATATTTTAATAAAAATAATATAATTAAATTGCACTAATTAAATACTTTTATTGTTTTGAATTCTATATTTAAAGCCTGCACTTCTGTGCAATACATCGGCTTCATACCGATATTGATATTATAATATAATATACCACTTCAATCAAGGTTTTATTTCAATGATGATTATATTATGTATCAATAAGTGCGATATAATCTGAATAATCAATAGTTTCAGTAGGAGTATTGGCAAATATATGTTGCCATTTTATATAATTATATTGTACATTTTAATATTGACATTTTCATACTGCAAAGTCTTGTATAATTGTTTTTGTGCCTTACTTCATTTTCTGCTATGTTTGTATATACAATATACAAAATTTGACAGTAAAACGGAGTGATAAGCCAAATGTAAATATCTGAATGCCTTTATTATCCAACAAATACTTTTTATCTTTCATTAAATATTTCTATCTCAATAGCAAGTTTCTTTGTCTCATTAAGCAAATTTCTTTATCTCATCTACAGCCTGTTTTATAAGCTTTCCGGTTGAAAAATCTTCGATTCCAATTATTATGTTGTCACAATGATTAAACGGAATCAGAATTCTCTTTGCATTGCTCTGAGAGACGGCAAGAGCCATCTTCGGGGTTACCTCTCCCAAAAGCGCATCAGCTATAATAATCCCTATTGGTCCAACAATTATATCTGCCTTTCGGCATCCAACTATAACAGAATTTTCTCCGGTTGCTGCCTCATCAGCCCCTGCCTTAAGCATGGCAGTTGTCGCAGTACTATTGGTGCCAACTGCCAAAACATATGCCTCCTCAATATTTTGTTTAATAGCTGTGACAAGCTGTTTTCCCACACCGCCTCCCTGGGCGTCAATAACAAGAATTGTCATATCATCTTCTCCATTTCATTACCAACTATAATATTCCTTAAAAGTACACCGGATTAAGAGTAATACTCCTGTGTTTAATCAGAATTCTCGATAATCAGACCGATTTTCATTTCATAATGGTAACATTTTGGCTTTTTTAAGCTTTTTGTTACTTCCCATACTATAAATCCGGTCTTCTTTTCTTCTTATATGGTAACATTTTGACTTTTTTAGGCTTTTTGTTACTTCCCATACTATAAATCCGGTCTTTTTTTCTTCTTATATGGTAACATTTTGGTTTTTTTAAGCTTTTTGTTACTTCCCATACTATAAATCCGGTCTTTTTTTCTTCTTATATGGTAACATTTTGACTTTTTTAAGCTTTTTGTTACCATCGCACTTTCAAATCGTCATTAATCAATAATTCATTACTAAAATAGTTTAACACCATAAAAAAAAGAAAACAATAATTATATTATATAAAATCAAATTATAATATATCAATTGAAAAATAAATCAGCCAATCAATGACAAAACAAATCAGCCAAACAATGACAAGGCAAATCAGCCAATCAATGACAAGGCAAATCAGCCAATCAATGACAAGGCAAATAAGCCAATCAATGACAAGGCAAATCAGCCAATCAATGACAAAACAAATCAGCCAAACATAATTCATAATCCAAATGTAAACGCAGGAGTTCTTTCTCAGGTTTGTATTGACTAACCGTATATTTAAATGTTAAATTGAAAATCCATGAGGGAGTAGCAGGCACATAAACCATGTGCAGTAAGTCAACATACTGATTTTTAAAATCTGGCTTACTTTAATTTGCGAGACTCATGTATGACGTTAGTTATGCATGAATTCCCTTGGTTTATAGAATTCTCAGGTGTAGCTTACGGCTATACTTTTTTTTATGCACACGCTCGCGTAATAAAGCCTATCATGCTTGACACATGGGCGGTGCAGTAAGCAGGGTGCGATTTCATCTTCCTTACTTGATTACAATCATTCAAATACGTAGTATAATGTGTGACATTTTAAAGTGTTTTAAAACATACAGGAGATAATAATGTTAGAATTAGCTTTCATCGCAAACAGCATATTACTTGGAATCGGACTTGCCATGGATGCTTTTTCCGTATCAGTCGCAAACGGATTAAACAATACCAATATGAAAAAATCAAACAAATTTATTATCGCCGGAACATTTGCTTTTTTTCAGTTTATCATGCCGCTTATCGGTTGGTTTCTTGTAACGAGAATAGCAGAAAAGTTTGAGAAGTTCCAAAAATTCATACCTTGGATTGCTCTATTCTTACTTTTATTTATCGGTATTGATATGATTATAGAAGGGGAAAAAAATTCTAAAGAAAAAAGCAAAGAAGCACTAACTCTTGGTTTTATGGCACTTATGCTTCAGGGTATCGCAACCTCTATAGATGCCTTATCTGTCGGTTTTACCATATCTGATTATGGATTTAAAATGGCACTTATCTGTTCAGGCATCATAGCTGTTGTAACCTTTATAATCTGTATCATCGGACTTTGCATAGGTATTCACTTCGGTTCAAAGCTGTCAAAAAAAGCCGCTATACTCGGCGGCTCAATACTTATATTTATCGGACTTGAAATATTTATAAAAGGGATATTTTTATAAATCAAACTTAAGCTGCTCATACTCCTCTTTCTTTGTTTGACCTGCATATCCTTCCATCTCTTTGCCAATCCACTTCATGATGATATCAACCACATAGGTCTTTTCCTGTTCTGACAATTCTTTAGCCGGTTTTATATGATGCCACTTTTCAAGACAGCCTCTGCAGCAGCAGGCAGTTGCATGTTGTGCTATAAATACAGGGTGCCCTTTCATCGGAGTCTGTTTTCCGTCATTTTCTATAAATGCTGCAGCGATTTTCTTATTGATTAAATCCTCCGCATGCTCTCTTATAGTCTCTATTCCCTTTTCAAGCACATACTGTTTGTCCCTGTCCTTTAAATGAAATCTACTCCTGAATTTCGATTTTGAAAGCCTATCAAACAAATCTTCGTACATTATTCTTATCCTTATCATATGTATCATGCGAACAGCTATTTTTCACATATTAGTGCTGTATCATG
>CADCDW010000070.1 GCA_902800325.1 uncultured Lachnospiraceae bacterium | reverse complement strand
ATTTGCAAACATGTATGAAACAACTATATATGTTGCAATTGTAACCGCTGATGTTCTGGATAAATTAAGGAGCTGCCAGTTAGAGCGCGCATACATTCCATAAAATGCCCAAAACAGCAAAAAATACAATGCAGTTTTAATAACAAATATTATAGTTGTCTCAAGCTTTCTTAGTTTTCTTTTCATATCTATCCTTTATGCTACAAAATAAATAAAAAATTTATTTTTTTCATCCATAAAATATGTAAAAATTTTATCATACAAGATTTACTGTTCGTAACCTTTTTCCTTAATTACATTGGCAACCTTATATGCATATTCATTGCACAGTTCATCTGTTTCTGCCTCAACCATAACTCTTATGAGTGGCTCGGTTCCGCTTTCACGAAGTAATATACGTCCATTGTCTCCAAGCTTTTCTTCAACTTCCTTCACGGCAGCGAGTACATCCTTATCCGACGTTACTTCAGGCTTGCTCTTAACCTTTATATTGACAAGGAGCTGCGGATATATCTTAAGTCCTCTTGAAAGCTCTGACATCTTACATTTATTTTCAACCATAACCTCCATCATTTTAAGCGATGTAAGAACGCCGTCACCGGTTCTGGCATTTTTGGCAAATATTATATGTCCACTCTGCTCTCCGCCAAGCATATATCCTTTTTCCATCATACATTCATAGACATACTTATCACCTACTGCCGTCTTCTCGTAATTAATTCCTTCTGCATCAAACGCCTTATATAATCCAAGATTAGACATAACCGTTGTAACAACCGTATTGCCTGCAAGGTGACCTTTATCTCTTAAGTATTTACCACATATATAAAGTATATGATCTCCATCTACAAGTGCACCGTTTTCATCTACCGCAAGACATCTGTCAGCGTCTCCGTCATAAGCAAAACCTACATCAAGTCCGTTATCAACCACAAACTTCTGAAGATTTTCTATATGTGTCGATCCGCAGTTATCATTTATGTTGGTACCGTCCGGCTCATTGCTTATAACATATGTCTTTGCTCCTAAAGCATCAAAAACAGCCTTTGCTATAGTTGAAGCCGCACCATTGGAGCAATCAAGCCCCACCTTAAGATTCTTAAATGCTCTTGTCGGAAGAGTCATAAGATAACCTATGTATCTGTTTCTACCCATAGAATAATCTGTTGTTCTTCCGATTTTATCCTTTGTAGCAAGTGGAATTTCCGGTATCTCTCCATCGATATATCTTTCTATCTCCTCTTCAACTGATGCTTCAATTTTTGCACCATGCGAATTGATTAATTTTATACCATTATCATAAAACGGATTGTGACTGGCAGAAATCATAATACCACAGTCAAATTCGTCCGAACGGACTATATAAGAAACACTCGGTGTAGGTGTAACATGCATAAGATAAACATCCGCACCGCTTGCAGTAAGTCCGGCAACAAGCGAATACTCAAACATATAGCTTGAACGTCTGGTATCTTTACCTATAACGATTCTCGCCCTGTCATCGCCTTTTTTATCTTTGCTAAAATAATAACCGAGATATCTTCCTACCTTAAATGCATGCTCAACTGTTAAATCAACATTAGCTTCTCCCCTGAAGCCGTCTGTTCCGAAATACTTACCCATTTCAATAAAAAACTCCTTATAATATTTTGAATTTAAATAATAAATTAATCATAAGTCGGCATATTAATTATTCATTTAATATACGAACTCAAAAAAATACATAATTTAACTTATTAATTATACGCTATTTTTTACCAAAAGTAAAGAAAAAGCCCCATTAATGACATTATATGTCATCAACAGGGTTTTAATTCATATATTAATATCAGGAAACACTATTCCTTCTTATCCTTATAATCATTTAAATAGCCGGCAAAAGCACTTTCATCTGTTTTTTCGTCACCTGTTTTTTTGTCATCTGTTTTTTTGTCATCTGTTTTTTCGTCATCTGTTTTTTTGTCATCTGTTTTTTCGTCATCAATTTTTTCCATATCATTTATAATATTATTTACTGTATTGTTATATGCTTCTTCAACAGCCTCTTCCAAAGCATACGAACCATCCAGACAAAGCTTGAGTACCTTTTGATGATTAAGTATCGTCACCTCTTTGTGCGCTCCGCCAAACTCTCCATCAAGAGTCCATTTGATTTCCTCTTCTGATCTTATAACAACTCTTGAAGCTTTTGATATGAAAAATATATCATCCTTATCTTCTATATTATTTGTAAGTACCTGCATAAGAATCTTTTGAATATCCGCTACACTTGATGGTTTTCTTACAAGAAGGCAATCGAATTTTCCGTCGTCCAAAACAACATGCTTCGTACCTCGTAACTTAAATCCTCCTACAGAAAGAGAATTTGTAATCATTCCAAATATAAATTCTCCGGTTACAAGTTTTCCGTCAAAATCCGCTTCAAGCTTGTAGGCTTTAACATTTGTCAGATCCTTAATACCCTCAACTATATATGCCGAGTGTCCTAAAACCTTTTTAAGTGATTGATTGGTATTATAAGAAACCTCAGTGAAGACACCAAATGAAGCAATATAAATAAAATATTTTTCTGCAAACTGACCAACATCCAGACATCTTGGCGAACCATTTATAATATCCTTTGCCGCCTGAACCTTATTGGCCGGTATCTCCATTGTTCTTGCAAAATCATTGGTCGAACCACAAGGGATATAGCCAACAGGAACCTTCTTTTCACCCATAAGCATATATCCGCTTACAGTATTTTCAAGTGTTCCGTCACCTCCTGCGCATACAATGAGATCATAATCCGCACCATCGGTTTTAACCTTTCTTTCCGCATCAGTCGGTCCGGTAGTCGGATAGGTCACTACCTCATATCCGGCTTCCGAAAATACCATTATTATTTCAAACAACGCATCTTTTATCGCCGTCTTACCGGCGTTTGGATTAATTATGAACAGAAGTTTTTTTCTCAAGATAAGCCTCCAATCCCCTCTTACGAAGTTTGCAAGCCGGACAATTACCGCATCCGTCTCCTTTTATACCGTTATAACAGGTAAGTGTTTTTTCTCTGACAAGTTCAAATCCTCCCAACTCATCTGCAAGCTTCCATGTAGCTTCTTTATCAATCCACATAAGAGGAGTGATTATATTAAACTCATAATCCATAGCAAGATTAAGTGTAACATTCATAGACTTTATAAAGACATCTCTACAGTCAGGATATCCTGAAAAGTCGCTTTGTGATACCCCTGTTATTATATCACTTATTCCCTTTTGTTTTGCATAAATTGCAGCAAAAAGAATAAAAACCATATTACGTCCGTCAACAAAAGAATTTGGCGGTGTACCATCCTTAGGCGCACTCTCGTCTACTTCTATATCTGTACGGGTAAGTGAGTTTGGTGCCAACTGATTTAGTAATTCCATATCAAGAATCTTATGCTCTACGCCAAGCTCTGCACATATTTCCCGTGCGCAATCCAATTCCTTAACATGTCTCTGATTATAATCAAAAGAAACTGCATAAACTTTATTATATTTTTTCTTTGCCCAAAGCAGGCATGTTGTGCTATCCTGTCCTCCGCTGAAAATTACTACAGCTTCATTTTTGTTTATCATAATCTTCTTCCTCGCCTTTCGTATATATGTTTAAATATGCAAATGAGAATTGTCCCCAAATGCCCCAACTTCTATTTCAAAAGCAGCATCAGTCTGTTCTGTAGCGCAGCATCCGTAAGAAATTGACCGCTAAAGGTTGTAGTTATGGTTTTTGAGCTGCGGTTTTTTATGCCTCGAGCTGTCATACAGCTGTGACATCCTTCTATAATAACTGCCACATCCTCAGAACCAGTAACTTTTTTCATTATATATGCAATATCAGTTCCTATTCTTTCCTGAAGCTGAAGCCTTTTTGCTACCATATCTGCTATCCTTGCTATTTTGCTTAAGCCCAAAACCTTGTCTACCGGTATATAGGCTACTGAGACCTTCATATCGTACATAAGTGCCATGTGATGTTCACAGTAGCTGAATACTTCTATATCCTTTACAAAGACCATGTCCTTACAGTCGCTTTCCGGCTTTTCAAAATATTTTGCAAACATATCCGCTATCTCATCATTGGTATAATTCATGCCTTCAAAAACTTCTGCATACATGCGTGCTACTCTGTCAGGAGTTTCTTTCAGCCCCTCCCTGTCAGGGTCATCACCAAGTGCAGTTATTATACCTCTGATATGCTCTCTGATTGCGTCCTTATCTATTGCCATTTTATACTCCTTTCTTATCAGGACTCCAGATATACTTATGTATCTGAAGCTGAAGTCTTACCATATTCATATTATTATCTATCATGAATTTTACAATATCTTCATTTTTTATCTTGCCAAAACAGGCGCTTATATAAACCATGCTTTTTTTATCAAGCTCATACCTGTCTACGATTTCCTTTGTCTTTAACAAATCCTCATAATCTGAGGCAACAAACTTAACCGTATCAATACTTCTTATATTTTCAAAATTATCAAGACACATAGCAGCTTCCATACCACTTCCCGGAAGCTTATAATCTATGGTAAATGTAACATTATCACCTATATCCCGATAATCCTTTAAATCAACCGCTCCATTTGTTTCTATCTCTATCCTTAGGCTTTTATCTTTAGAAAGCAATGTAATAAGTCTTTTTATATTGTCCTGCAGCAGTGGTTCCCCACCGGTTAGCGTGACGTTTCTGACATTTGTTTCTTTTATATAACCATATATCTCTTCTTCACTCAGTATCTCATATGGTGCGTTTTTTTCATTGGCCCACCTGGTATCACAGTAAGCACAATTAAGATTGCAGCCGGCAAATCTGATAAAGCATGCAAGCTCACCGGCGCATCTTGCTTCACCATTTATACTGACAAACTTTTCTACAACTTTATATCTTCCCATGTCTTGTTCCTATATCATATTTTGCTTTTGCGACTTTAAATCATGTTTAGTTTCTGACAGCAAAATATATTCATATTAAACTAATTTTCTCTATAACTTGCGCAATTATTCTTTGTTTCATAAACCGTTGCCTCAATAACCCTGTATCCCTTAGTACTCATGCAATCAAAAAAATATTTTGCAAAATTTTCCGCTGTAGGTCTCATATTAAGCTCGACGATTTTAAAATTTTCCTCTGAAAGAGCTTCCATCGTCTTTTCCTTAAGACTGCCTCTTTCAATTATCAGACTATGATCTAACTCTCCCGTAATATCTCTTAGATCTTTTTTTAACTCTGAAAAATCTACAACCATTCCCCTAGTCTGAATATCATCACTCAATTTATCACTTCCAACGATTATTTCAACACTCCAGTGATGTCCGTGAATATTTGAACACTTTCCGCCATATCCCTTTAAAAAATGTGCACTGTCAAATCCTGACCTGGTTTTTAAAGTATACATATCTTCCTCCTTTTAAAAATATCCTGTGTCCATCCATATATAAATCAAAGCAAAACATATTTTTACGAAAGCATATAATTAATCAGATTTTATATTTTATAGAAAAAAAGACCGGAATAAAAATGCCATAGAAATCCCAAGAGTTCTATGGCATAGTTATACAATCTTATGCTTTAGCCCTGGTTTTTTTTATAGACAGGATGGTACAAACGAACTGTCTTATTTAACTACTATATATTTATTCAAAATTCCTTATATACCAAGGAAACCTTTTACCTCATCAAGCATCTTATCTTTTTCGCATACAGTATTATGTCTTATCGGTGCGGTTCTTATATCCTCGATAGCCTGAGGCACTTTTACACCTGATAAACGGTTAAGCTCATCAACAAGCTCGAAATCAGTCTTCTTGTCATATTCGCTATCTATGGCATTCATAACACTTCTGGTAAACTTATAAGGGCTTGCTGTAGATGCTATAACTGTAGGAGTCTTATCACCTGTTTCGTTAACATACTTATCATAAACCGAAGCCGCAACTGCAGTATGTGTATCCATAATATATGAATCACTTTCATATACTTTCTTTATGGTAGCTGCTGTCTCTGATTCCGATGCAAAATTACCATAGAAGTCAGAAAGTTCTTTTTTCATATCATCAGTAATCGTATATTCACCCTTGCCTGTAAGTGCTGTCATAAGCTCTTTATTTTTAACAGCATCATTTCCGGCTATCCTGTATATAAGTCTTTCAAGATTGCTTGAAATAAGGATATCCATAGATGGTGATGATGTAAGTATAAACTCTCTGTTTCTGTTATAATTTCCTGTCGCAAAAAAGTCATATAAAACCTTATTCTCATTTGATGCACATATAAACTTATTGATAGGAAGTCCCATCTGCTTAGCATAATAGGCTGCTAATATATTTCCAAAATTTCCTGTTGGTACTACTACATTTATCTTCTCGCCTGCTTTTATGGTTCCGTCTGCAACAAGTCTTGTATATGCATATACATAATAAACCATCTGCGGTACAAGTCTTCCGATATTGATTGAATTGGCTGATGAGAACTGATATCCCTTTTCGTTGAGATACTTATTAAGCTGAACGTCGGAAAACATATTTTTAACGCCTGTCTGGGCATCATCAAAATTACCTTTGATACCTACTACAAATGTATTGTCTCCCTTCTGTGTAACCATCTGCTTTTCCTGTATAGGACTTACGCCGTTCTTTGGATAGAAAACTATAATTTTCGTACCGGGAACATCTGCAAATCCCGCCAAAGCAGCCTTTCCTGTATCACCGGAGGTCGCTGTAAGAATAACTATTTCATTATGAACATTGTTTTTCTTTGCAGAAGTTGTTAAAAGATATGGAAGAATTGAAAGTGCCATATCCTTAAATGCTATAGTTGAGCCATGGAAAAGTTCAAGATAATAAGCACCTGCTTTCTTAACCAACGGAGCAATCTCCTTAGTATCAAACTTGTCATCATATGCGCTGTTTATACAATGTTTTAACTCTTCCTCCGTGAAATCCGTAAGCATAAGCTTCATTACATTATATGCAACCTCACGATAATCCATCTTTGCAAGTTCTTCTAAAGATACATCCAATGCCGGAATGGTGTCCGGTACAAACAACCCTCCTTCATTGGCAAGTCCTTTCAGTATAGCCATAGATGCTGTTGCTGTTTCACTCGAATTTCTTGTACTCTTATATATAAGCTCCATTTTATAAATCTCCTTATGTAATAATTCACTCATATCAAAAATATAAGCTTAAATGTATATCCTATTATAACTCGTGTAAATTATGCTTTTTCGCACTATATGGAATAATAACACACAAATACACTAAAAACAAGAAAAAAAAAGACGGAATATATAAACATACCCCATCTCTTTTCTTATTGTTTATACATAAACTACTGTACAAGATAAACCGAACCATACTGTTTTCCATAGGCTCTGGCCTCATCATGTGTATTGTAATAGATATCTATATGATTTCCTTTTATTGCTCCACCGACATCCTCTACAGTGTATATCTGTCCATTTATCATAAGCTTTGTACCAAACGGATATCTGGATGTATCGGCTGCTACGGTTCTTCCTGCCACCGGTGTCGTACCACTTGCAGTTATAGGATTGCTCGGATTACTCCACTTACCACAGCATATAGCACAAGGACAATATGCAGTAAGTGTAAATTCTCCTAAGTATTGATAAGATCCATTTTCATCAGCATAAGTAATCTCCGTTAGTGCCGGTGCCTGACCTATAGCTACAAACGTCGGTGCCTGAGCTTCGGTCGTACCATCATAAGTATTAAAATCTGCTGCGGAAGCATGTTCTGAAGACGCAACAGCTATAGCTTCCTGATTTTTCTTTTCGATACTTCTTGCAGCAAGTATATCTTCAACCTGCTTTTCCGTTTTTTCGAGATTGGCAAGTTCTTCGGTCTCATAGTTTACATTAACCATATCCACATATGTGATTCCCTTTGCCTCAAAAGTTTCTCCGGCAAATGCTTCCTTACCTGAAGAAGCATCAGAAAGAGAAAGTATTACTCCGACAGACTGGTGTGATTCATTTATTTTTCCCGCCAGCGTAACCGCGGTCAATATACCAAGTGCAGCAACAACTACAGATGCACTTACCACCTGATAATACTTTGACGAAAATTCCTTTGTGACCTTTATTAATTTTTCTTTTGCATCGCTAAAGTTAAATTTCATAATATCACCTCATACATATCTTGATTATAATTCAATGGTTATTTTCGGTCAAGCATAGTCGTTCTTATTTAGTAAGATTAACTAAATAATCATCTCGAATTTGTTGATTAATAACAAAAAATATATTACAATCAGCATGTACACATATCTCATTGATAATATCGACATAAAAGAAATTATTATTAATAATTCCAACCAATAAATATGAATGCATTCAAACATTCCAATCTGAAAAGGAGTACTGAAATGGCTAATAAATCAGGCGTATATAAAACAAAAAAGAAAAACGGAGACATATATTATCGTGCCTCTTTAACCTATAAAAGAAAACATATAAGCCTTGGAAGCTTTTCAGATTCGGAAAGCGCCAACCAAGCATATAATGAAGCCAAAAAAATCATAGATGATACTTGCAAAAACTTAACCAAAGACAGCTATGACACAGATATGAAACTTGCCCATGATAAATATATATCTTTGTTAAACTTTAGAGATAACGGAATCTACTTTGCTACCCCTATATATATTTTAAAGAATTATTTTGAATACTATCTCACCCCCGATACTATACTCAAATTTGACAGAGACGATTTATTTTTCTATGCCTCCCATAAGATTCAGCAAAGAGGCGGTTATCTTTTTGTAAGCGACTATGGCAGCCAGTATAAGATTCTTGGAAAATATGGTATAAAACCATTTGCCGTTTATGGTCGGGATTATGTTATGGCCAATGATGATAAATATGATTACAGATATTCCAATATAAAAGTAATCAACAATTATACCGGCGTACAAATGGAAGAAAGAAACGGTAAGCCTGTCTATACTGCTGTCATACATAAAGTAAGCAACTACATAATCGGAAGATATGAAACAGAAGAACAGGCTGCCATTGCGTACAATAAAGCTGTCGATATCTTTCATTCAAATGGTATAAAGAAAAACTATACAAAAAATTATATTGTTTCTTTGAAAAAGGATGAATACCTTAAACTTTATGATGCCGTAATAATTTCAGATAACATCTACCGTATAAAATAATGTTGCCTTTATATCAACAATACTACTTTGGCTCATCAAATATAACCTTCATTATTTCTTCAGGAGTAAGATTATCCAACCCCTCAGGATCAGCAAGTACATTTCTGTTCCAATGCATCTGATTATAGTCTGTTAAAAAATCCGTATCTCTGATACATGTATCATAACGTGCATAGCTTTCCTGAAAATATGTGGACATATATTTTCTTGCCAGCGCTACCGCCTCACTTTCCGGCTTTCCATCCGGAGTTTTAGTTCCGCAGATTGATACAACAGGCGGAGAAGCATGCACAAAAAGAAGACTTCCATCGTTGCATCTGCCTATAACAATAAACACATGTCCGTCAGTCCCCATTATATCTCCCGGATAATACCTGTCGATACTATCCCTGCTTATCAAGGTACCACCAAATATATCCGCGTATTCACTTGTCATATCCTTTGACGGAAAAACATATCCGTTATCTCTAAATGTTTCTCCAAAAACCTGATAAGTAACATAACCGACATATCCTGTACAATCCAGTCCATCATGTATCTGATACATAGTTTCTTCGAAGTTATAACTCTCATCATTTTCTTTGTAAAACTCATACCACCTTGGACTTACTCCATATGTTATAGCTTCTGCTCCGGCACCCGAATCGTCCTCGTTCCAACCGCCCCCATAAACATAAAGAGTTGTTCCAACGGGTTCCATAGCAGCCTGAAGATATTTTTTTACTGTTGGTAATTCTGCTCTTGATTCATATACCTTATCCTCGCTGTCATATGATAAGGTGTCTGAAACATTCTCGTTATAAGCCGAATCATCATTGATTCTTTCATAATCACTTAAATCATTTTGATTATCACCAGACCTAATCTCATATCTGATATCATCCTCACCAATCATCCTGCTTATGGCTGCAGTAGAAAACAAACTAAAAACAAACAACACAACATACATAAAAAAAAATCTGTTAATCAATATTTTATCTTTAAATTCATTTTCTTTAAATTCATTTTCTTTAAATTCATTTTTTTTTAAATCTCTTTCTTTTATATTTTTATCTTTTATATTATCTATTTTTTTTCTGAAAACACTTATATTTTTATCCACAATAATACCTCACCAAAATGTACTAATATTATCCTATACATTTTAGTTCTCATTTATTCGCACGAAGTGCGAATGAGGCTTATATGAAACAGGCTGGATGGATTAAAAAAGTACTCTGTCAACATTTTGCCCGATTTACGTTAAATCAGTAGAGAAACTTCGAAGTAATTCGCTCAGAAAACGATATGTCTGAGCGTAAGCGAGTTTATCGTTTTCGTGCGAATTACAAGAAGTCGAACGCACTGATTTAGTAAATCGTTGGCAAGTCGACAGAGTACTTTTTTAATCCATACAGCCTGTTCCTACTATAAGCCTCATCTAATTATACTTCTAAAAGTAAATTCCATACCAGATAAGGAAGATATATATACACCATACTTTTCTCCAGTTATCCGGCTGGTCAAGGTACTCATCTTTTAACATATCATTAAGCAGATTAACATCAAAATACTTAGCTGCATTATCACTGTTAAACATTTCTCTTATCTGACTTATATATGGTTCTTCTCTCATCCATACTCGTACCGGTACAGCAAAACCAAGCTTCTTTCTAAACGCTACCTCATCAGGTATCATATGGCTTGCAGCCTTACGAAATACTATCTTGCTCTCCTCAAGACTTGCCTCATATTCAGTAGGAATACAAGTAGCCACTTCACAAATTCTTGAATCAAGGAAAGGTGTCCTTGCGATAAGTCCGTTAGCCTTACTCATCTTCTCGGCATTTAACATAATATCGCCTTCAAACCAGACATTTAAGTCGCAAAGCCACATTTTTGTAAGATCACCGGTATTCTCATCAAAATCATATAAGCTTCTTGCAAGTTCAAGAGGTGTCAAATCACCTTTATAATTCTTTAAAACCTTACTCTTTTCCTTCTCACTCATAACTTTGGTATTACCTATATAATAAGTCTCAACCGGTGCCGAATTATAATCCGGATTGTTGCTGTTAACAAGACGTCTTACATATGCATGATAACCACAGAAAAGCTCGTCCGCACCTTCACCCGAATAACAGACATCCACATATTTTTTTGCTCCGCGGCATGCAAGATAAAATGCGATAGTAGAAGCATCGGCAAGCGGCTGTTCCATAGCCTTCATCGCTTCAGGTACAACTCCAAAATAATCTTCAGGAGTAACCTTGACTCTTATATGTTCTGCGCCTAAGTACTCTGCCGATTTTGCAGCAAGTTCCGATTCATCAAAATCCTTATTGTCATAGGCTGTTGAAAAGGTGTTCTTCGGTTTGGTAAGTGCCGCCAGATAAGCCGAATCAACACCTCCCGAAAGGAAGTTTCCGTATGCTTCCCCTTCTATCTTCCAGTCATCTATAATTTCGTTTAAAGTATTATTTACAATTTCTGCATATTCATCAGGTGTCTTGCTGCTATCACCCTTATAAGTAAGTTTCCAATATCTTTTTATATCAACCTTTTTATCTGCATTATTATACTCAAGCATAAATCCCGGCATAAGTTTCTTTATACCCTTAAAAAATGTATCTGAGCCCGGAAGATAAGAATAAGTAAGAAACAGTTCAAGTGCCTGCTCATTTAATTCTTTCTTATAGCTTCCGCTATCAAGAATTTCATTAATGGAAAGACCAAACACGACACTCTTATCCTCAGTTACATAATAATACATCGATTCATTTCCAAATCTATCCCTTGCACAGATTATCTTATCTTCTGCCTCATCATATATGATAAATGCAAACATACCCTGAAGATGCCCGGCTAAATCACTGCCCCATTTATCATATGAAGCCTTAACATAAACCTCATCCGCTCTAGCATCAAAAGGTATACCAAGTTCCTTTGAAAGTTCTCTTTTATTGCTTATGTAACCACTGAAATTCTTAATCTCTGACATCTTTATCCTCCTGTAAATCTGTGCATTATTCTTTCTAAAAAATAAACCCACATATAATAAAAAAATCTAAACAACATTAATATTATATGTGGGTTTTATTTAAATTTCAATATCAAGTTCAACCGGACAGTGATCCGATCCAAAAATATCTGTATGTATTTTTGCATCTTTAAGCTTGTCCTTTAAATCTTCTGATGCAAGGAAATAGTCGATACGCCATCCGGCATTCTTCTCACGCGCTCTAAATCTGTATGACCACCATGAGTATATATCCGTCTGATCCGGATAAAAATATCTAAAGGTATCTATAAAACCGGCGTCAAGAAGCTTAGTCATCTTATCTCTTTCCTCATCGGTAAAACCTGCATTGCGGCGATTGGTCTTAGGATTCTTAAGGTCAATTTCCTTATGGGCAACATTCATATCCCCACATACTATTACCGACTTCTTTTCTTTCAGTCCGCAGAGATAATCCCTGAAAGCATCCTCCCACGTCATACGATAATCAAGTCGTTTTAACTCATTTTGAGAGTTCGGTGTATATACAACTATCATGTAAAAGCTATCATATTCCAGCGTAATAACACGACCTTCATGGTCATGTTCTTCTACTCCTATTCCATATGTAACATCTAAAGGCTTACGCTTGGTAAATATAGCAGTTCCTGAATAACCTTTTTTCTCTGCATAATTCCAATAATCAAAGTAGCCTTCTTTATTCCAGTCAATCTGCCCTTCCTGCAGCTTGGTTTCCTGCAAACAGAAAAAATCCGCATCAAGCTTATCAAACTCTTCCATGAAGTTTTTTGACATTATTGCTCTTAAACCATTTACATTCCAAGATACCAGTTTCATATGATTACCTCTTTTGTTTCCGGGGTAGTGTCAAATTGACACCCCGTTTTTTGTTTCTAAATTCTTATATTTAGGGGCTTTGCAAATAAAAAGAGCATTGACCCCCCTAAAAGATGTATAAT
>CADCDW010000069.1 GCA_902800325.1 uncultured Lachnospiraceae bacterium | reverse complement strand
CATGATAATCCTGAAAATTTTATTAAATGCTCAGATATAGGAATGCAGGGCAAAAAAGAAGACTTCAGAGATATAGTAGCTCCTATGGGGTCAAAGGTAATTATCGGACGGATAAATGGTAAAGGAAAATACATAGCAACAATAAAGGATATCGATACAAAAATAATCGTATCTAATATGCGTGATTCGAGCGACAAAGAAGAATATACGTGGGATGAGCTGGTAGATATAATTTTAGTTTTAACTGTATATCCGGATAAAACGCATCCAACATCTGCCGTCGATATGTGGTCATATGTATATAATGAACCTTTCCCAAAACAGAAAGAGAAGGATGAGACAAAACAAGCTACTGAAAAGAAAAAAGCTGAAGAAAAGCCTAAGAAGAAAAAGGTAGAGGTTGTTAATAAGAAAAAAGCAGAGGTTGAAGTTGTGCCGGGAGTAAGCGTTGAAATTGAAGATGTTGATAAGGCCAATGATGCAGCTAAATTAGAAATGAAAAAGGCTGAGATAGAAGCGGTACCTAATCATACAGATGAAAGTGACGAGGAGAAAGTTGCGCCGGCGCAACCAGAACCGGCACAACCTGAGCAGGCCGAATCTGAACCGGTAAAAGAACCGGAGATTATTGAACAGCCTAATCAAGAGCCTGTAATTGAAAATAACATAGAAAAAGAAACTGCAAATGAAGAAACAGAAAACATTGGGGATGAGGAAAAACCGCATCATAGCAAACTTGATAGAGAAAGACATTGGTCAGAAGTATATGACATCATAGAAGACCAATATCAGCAGTTAAAGAGATGCATAAGAAATTATGATGTTGAAATGGCTCTTAAATTTACAGTGGAAATCAGGACGCAGATTTTAGGACTTAAAGAGTGGCCAATGAAAGATGATGAGTAATAAAAATATATCACACATATTATAAGCCATAAATAAGGAGCAGGTAGAGGTCTAACCTGCTCCGGAAAGGAGTTGAGAGTGTTTGACAAAAGGAAATGCAGAAAATGTAAATATTACGGAAAAACGTCCGGAGCTGAGTCCTGCTCTTATTCACTTTGGACACAGAACACATGCATTCATAAGCTTCCTGATGGTACCATAGTAGACCGTCGTGGAGATGATCCTAAGCACTGTAAATTATATAAGCAGGGTAAAAGCGGAAGGGTTAAAGACTTGTATTAAAATTAAAAGAGGGACAAGCCTCTTAAGTAACAATATAAGTATATTAAACTTAGAACCAAACATAAAAACAATAGCTATGGAGAAAAAGTTAAATGTTTAAACATGCTACATATATTGGCATCAATGCTATGGAGCATATTTTTCACTTTGCAGGTAAGTATGGCTGCAAGGGTGAGAAGAGAGCTTCACGTAAAAAGAAAACACCTGAGCAGATGGCAAGACAGAATCAAATCAATAAAGAGAACAAGGTCAGACGACTTATAGCGGCCAACTTTTACAAAAATGATTACTGGGTATGTCTCAAATATCCTAAGGGTACCAGGAAAAGTGTAAAAGAGGTAAGTGATGATTTAAGTAAGTTCATAAGAAAGCTTCGGAAGGAGTATAAGGAACGTGGAGAAGCTCTTAAATATATCTATCGCATAGAAGTAGGTAAGCAGGGCGGTATCCACGTACATATGCTTATGAACAGAATATGGATGTTAGATATCCTTATATCAAAACATTGGCCGGGACATATAAATATAACACCTGTATATGAGTTAGGCAGCTTCAGGAAGCTTGCCTCATATATCTGTAAGCCATTGCCAAAAGATGACGGATACGAACAGCTAAGCTTTATTGAGGATGAGTATTCAGATTCAGACATAAAAGCTATGTCAAGATATTCACCAAGCCGCAATTTGATTAGGCCTGAGCCGGAAGTTAAGACATATACAAGAAGAACGATGCGAAAGCTCATCGATAACGGACCGGTGGCTCATCCAGGCTTCTATATAGACAAGGACAGTATACATATAGGTGTCAATGCATATACAGGATATTCATACATGTACTATACAGAGTTAAGAGTAAATCCGCTATCACGCCCAGTAAAAATGCCAAATAATGTAGATAATACATCCGACGTGCTGCAAAATACAGCATAAGGAGTATATACAATGAATTTTAATAACATGAAGAATTCTGAAATCACGGAACAAATAAAGCTATTCAGCTGGGCAAGGCAGAACGAAAAGTATATACCGGAGCTTAAGCTGCTTCATCATATACCAAACGAGGGAAAACGTACTCAGGCAGGTGGCTCTATCCTTAAGGCAGCAGGGCTTAAACCGGGTATACCTGATATATGTCTGCCGGTAGCAAGGAAAGGTTATAACGCCTTATACATAGAAATGAAGTACGGAAACAATAAACCAACCTCGGAACAGCGCATAATGATTAGTGCTCTCGAGGAGTCAGGTAATAAAGTTTCCGTCTGTTACAGTGCTGAAGAGGCAAGAGAAATTATAAGGCATTACTTAGAACGTGCAGAGGGCTTTAACCTTGTTAATTGCGAAGAAACAGTTAAGCAGTGGGATAAGTGTCTTGGCATTCCTGAAAATGTGTACCAGAATGCACCGTGTCGGAACTGTTCTTTATATGTGGATTTTAGAAGTAATAACAATAAATGAAAGGGGATACTACTATGTTTTTTAATATATCAAAGCTTAAGAAGATGTTTAAGGAAGCGTATAAAACAGGTGGCCTGACTGTAGCTCATTTAGAGGACGGAGAATATTATATATCTCATGCTGCTGAAGTATGGAAGATTAAATACCGAGAAGATTTTATGCCAAAAGAAGTGAAGGGTGCGCTTATAGAATTAATAGGTGACTTACCTGAACCGGATACAATACTTACAGCTTGCGAAGGCGAAGACCCTCAATATGAATTTGCAGAAACATATGGGATTATAGACAAGGATTTTGATTATAACCCAAAGACCGTAACAGATTATATAGTGACAAATATAGCTAATCCTCAGGCGGGTTACATTTATGTAGCCAAAAAAGATTCTAATGAACCTGTAAAAGCCTTGAGAGACTTATTTACAGATGCAATCAGCACAAAGAATCTTGAAGAAAAGGAAATGAAGCCATATGGTCCTTATAAAATATCCACTTCACCATATCTTATATGGCAGAACTATCAGTGTACTTATATAATACTGCCGCATAACACTCAGGTTGAGGCTGAGCTAAAGATAAGAAAATTCATAGGCGAAGGTTTATATCAGAAAGAGGAGTGATACAGTGTCTAAGAGATGGAATCAATTAAAACGATATAACATATCAACAAAGCGCTTTCTGGAACTGTCATACTTCTGTCAGCAATATCCGGAATGGAAGGACGAGCTTAAGTATAATCTCAACAATACTCTGAACACGCCATCGAACAAATCCAAAACTAAACCCGAACATTCAGATCCGACCGGAAATGTTGGTATCAGAAGGCAGCAGCTTGAACGAAATATATCACTCATTGAAAGTACAGCTTCCGAGGTGTCAGATGATATTGCTAAATATATTATTAAAGCTGTGACAGAGGATAAGCCTTATAAATACCTTGAAACAGTCATGAGAATACCTTGCAGTCGCAATACTTATTATGCATACAGGCGTAAGTTCTTTTGGCTCTTAGACCAAAGGAAAAAATCATAGGGGGCAGATATGAAAGAAAAATTATTTATAACAGATTTTTTAGTGATAGACTTCCCGGAGCTTGATGGAAGTCCTGACTTAGTATATAGAGCAAAACAGCTCAGGGACGAATACGTTATAATACATATGGGAAGGTTTGAAGAGTTCGAAAACAAGACAGAAGAACAGCTTGAGAAGATGGACTTAAGTATGACAGAAATGGAAGTCTTATATACCACTCAGGCAGCAGGACTTATAAGAGTATTGAAAGGTAGGTTATAGTAATATGAATCGAAGGAGCAAAAAGCTTGATAAACACTTAGGGAAAAAAGTAAAAATTACTTTTATTGATGGTTCTGTACGCATTGGTACTTTAGAATATGGAACACCACATATAGGTTTAAATAAGCCGAATGATTTATACTGCCTTATAAGACAATGTGGGAATTTACATTTTAGAAAGTCACATGTTAAGGATATAACGGATGTAATTATTTGAAGATTGGAGGAGAGTGATAATGCATGAGGGAAGCACTAAGAAAAGCAAGAAAAGAAAAAGGAAAATGACACAGCAGCAGGTTGCAGACCATTTACATATAAGTCTTGTTTATTACCAGAAGATAGAACAAGGCAGCAGGACAGGTGACTTTGATATCAGAAAGGAATAAAAATGGAAGCGTATAAAATACTAACACCTAAGTTTAGACAAGAAATAAATCAAGGTTTTGACAGTTCGATAGAAGAATTGCGAGAGTGTGAACCAAATGCGTTAGTAATAGCTCGAATTGAGGGATTAAAGATGTGGAAAAGATATATTGATGGTTTGCCGGATGGTGTGCTAATTCCGGTTAGAAAGTGATAAGGAGAGTGAAGAATAATGAAAGTTGATAAGAAAGATGTTGTTAAGATGATGGGCGATAAAGTCATTGTGGCGGCAAATCAAGACCTTTATCCTTACGGAACTACTATTAATACTTCTTTATGCGAAGGGATAGTGCTTGATACGGGAACATTTGCAAATAGCAATCCTACTCAGGTAGACATTGCAACAGATTGGTAGGTGATTAAATGAGTAGGTTAACAGAGTATGACGAAGTAAGAGGAATATATAAATTAAAGGTTGATTGTAATATGGGTGAGAATATCCAGAAGCTAGGACGGTATGAGGATGACGAAATAGAAGCAATAGTTATGTTGAATAAAATAAGAGACATTATTAATGATGAAATACCGTTCCAAGGTGAAGCTGAAAAAATAGCAAAATACAACAATATTAGTTGGCTCTTAAGTGATTATGAGAAAAGGAGACTTGCGAATGAAAGATAAAATAATAGAAATTGTTTTAAGCATTGTATTAATAACTTTAGTAATTATAGGCCTTATAGCAATTATAAGGAATTGCCCTAAACAAATAGGCGAAAAGCCTATTGATGCAAGGCATACCGATGCTTATATCGGAATTGTAACAGATTATAAGTATGAATATGATTTTTTTAGTGAAGAAGGCTTTAAAAAAGTGCCAAACACTCATAGTAAGAGTTTTCCTGAAAAGTGGGAGCTATGCTACGAGATTGAATATGACAACGGAAAAACAAAAACAGAATGGCGAGAAGTGACAAAGCAAGACTATGAGGATTTTTTAAAGGGGGATATAAATGATAATAAATGATGAACCTATTAAATTTAGTTTTGTAGAAATTTTGTATCACACTTTGAGACAATGCAGACCTGATTTTAAATCAGATGATTACAGATGGAAACTTGGCGCAGCCGTTATATATGATTTAGATTCAATGTATCATTACGGTATTGCACTTCAAACAATGTTACATTCAGACGAAGTACCTACATTGTTTGGTATTAAAATTGATATTGATTATGAAAATCCTTACACTTTACAGTTATTCGAGGATATAACAAATAAAATATATATAGAACCGGAGAATGATAAACAATAACACATATTAAGTAATAGTGGAGGTGGAAGATGTACGCAATACAAAATATTAAAACCGGTAAATTTGTATATGGTACAGATTACAGATACCGGAATCATAATAAAATTAATAATCAAAGAACAAGTAATGATCAAATGCTTACTTATGATAATTTATATTCTGCTAAATTTGATTTTAGACACAGGGGTTGCGGTCAAAATTATAGAATAGTGGTTTTAAAAACTGTTGAAGTTAAAAGAGTTATAGATTTTGACGAGGACGGTAAATACATACCTGAAATAGATGAGTAGTGGAGGTATGCGATGTTTGATAAAAGAAAATGTAAACGCTGCAAGTATCATACTAAAGTTGTAGGCGGTAATATTGCTTGTTCTTATTTTTCAATTAAAAATGTTACTTGCTTAAGGAAGCAGCCGGACGGTGAGGTTATAGATACAAGAGGAACGGATCCGAAGCATTGTTTACTTTATGAACCCGGCGAGAATCAAGCAGCACTAAAATTATATTAAGTAGTTATAAAATACAACTTTTGTGTGATGAAAGATAAATTTTAAATCAGGACAAGATGAAATTTATCTTGCATTGCTCTAAACCCTTGATTTTACTTGCTTTAGAAGTTATACAACTTTTGTATGATGAAAGATGAAAAAATCATCTTGCATTACTCTAAAACCTTTATTTATGCGGTGTTACAGGGTGTCAAGATAAGATGACAAGATTCTTTATTACTTAGAAAATTAAGAGGAAAAACATTAAAATTTTTTAATGATTTTGATATAAAAAATATAATATATATAATAGTATCTTATCATCTTGTCTTGAACGTATGTTCGAGGGTGCTAAACCATTGATTTCTCTGGGTTTTTGCTTGTAATATACAACTTTTGTATGATGAAAGATGAAATGTTATTTTGTCGTAATTGCTTAAAAACCTAGTATTTATGCGGTTTTCATCTTGTCCTGATTTAAAAAGTTAGGAGGTATTTAATAATGAATATCGAAAAAGTGATAGAAGATACAGTTAATAGAACGGTGCTTAAATTGAAAATGGCCGGACTTATGAAGGATGATAGAAAAAGTGCTTTTCAGAAAACAGAAGAACTTTTAAAAAATTACAAGGCCTTCAAAATATCGGATCAACCTTATACCCAGAAATTAATCAATAAGATTGATGAAGCTATGAACACTATTAAAGATGATGCTTATTATGATGTAATAACGCTTTATTATTTTGACGGCTGTACAAGGGAAGAGGTTGCAGAAGACTATGATACAACAGTAACAACAATAAGCCGAAATAAGACAAGGCTTGTTAATAAATTAAAGGTTGCACTTTTTAGCGATGATGTTATATATGAACTGTTTTTATAAATTAAAAGCTGGGATTTATTCTCAGCTTTTTTTATTGACATTATTTTGCAATAATTTTAAAATATTCATATTAGAAGGGAGTGATAACATGAAGAAATATTTTATAACGCTATTATCTATTTTACTTTTAACAGGATGCGGAAAAGCAGAAAAAACAGTAACAACCAAAGCTTCTACAGAAGCGATAACAGAAGCTATAACAGAAGAAGTTATTGAATCGAATTTACCGAAAGAAATTGATCCGTATGTTGATGAATGGCACGAAACAGATTTAGATGATCTTTATATTATTGATATTAAAATTAATAACGCCGGGCATATGGCAGATGTTGCCGATGTTGCTACTCAAAGAGCAGCACAAGTTAACTATCCTGATTTAGATATTTTAATATCTTATACGGATAGTGACGGATGGGTTTGTTCTTGGCACTCATACGATGGCAAAACAGGAATACTTATAAATACCTTAACCGGATATACAGAAGAAAACGTAACAGTTGATAGATTGTATGAATGGAATAATAAATAAAACGTTTTATAATATTAAAGCTCACAAGTTTTATCTTGTGGGCTTATTTTTTATGCCTTTATATCGTGTAACAATCGTGTAACATGATGTGTCTTGTGAACACTATACCGCAAGGGGTATGATACTTTTAGAATTTTAAATGTGCGGAGGTGTTGACAATGGATAAGGATTATTTGAAGAAATGGTTTAAAGCTGCCGGTATAAGAGCCTTAAAAACAATATGCCAGACTGCCGCCGGAATGATTACAGTAGGTGCGGCCATATCTGATATAAGCTGGGGTTATGTCGCATCTGTTTCTATTGTTGCCGGTATAGCATCCATGTTAACAAGCGTTGTAGGTTTGCCGGAGGTAGGAGCTTAAAAATGTGGATTGGTTATCTTATTACGGCTTTAATGTCTGTTGTTTCCGGTATTGCACTTTTAGCTGTACAAAATCTATTAAAAGAAAATGACAGGCTAAGAGCCACTAAAAGACAGAATGAAGAAAAGAAACAAAAAGCCATAGGTGACGGCGTTTTAAGTTTACTTAAGATACAGCTTATAGAGTATCACGAAAAGTATATGACAAGCGGTAACATACCTACTTACGTATATGATAATTTTGACGAAATGTATAAGGCTTATGAAGCTTTAGGCGGTAACGGTATGGTAAGGCACATGAAAGAAGATATAGATAGGCTGAGGATGGAAAACAAAAGCTTATGATCAAAATTGTAAAAGTGGCAGATATTTCAATAGATGATGAGTGGATGCAAGAAAACGAATGGGATGAGATATATAAACAGGAGGTTAAAAGAATGGACAGGTTAGTTATAGATGTATCAAAACATAATGGTGTTATTGATTGGCAGAAAGTAAAAGCAAGTGGTATCTATGGGGCAATTATCCGTTGTGGGTATGGTGATGATATAAAAACTCAGGATGATTCACAGTATGTTAACAATGTTAAAGGCTGCATTGCTAATAATATACCTTTTGGCGTTTATCTTTATTCTTATGCTAAGACAGATAAACAGGCGATAAGCGAAGCGAATCACGTTATAAGACTTGTCGAGCCTTACAAGGATAACTTAAGTTTTCCTATTTACTTAGATTTAGAGGATCCGGGAACAGAAAGCGGAGCGGTTGAAAGAGCTAGGACTTTTGCGGATATATTAAGGGCTAAAGGTTATAATGTTGGTATATATGCTAATCAAAATTGGTGGCTTAATTATCTCAAAGGATTAAATGAATATCCTAAATGGGTTGCTAAGTATTCAAGCGTAGCACCTACAGTTAAAGACTATAATATGTGGCAATATACAAGCAAAGGTTCAGTTGATGGAATTAAAGGTTATGTTGACATATCGCATTGTTATAAAGAGTATGCAGCTATAAGTAATCCTATATCATCGGCTACTAAGAAGAGTAATGAAGTTATAGCAGATGAGGTTATAGCCGGTGAGTGGGGTAATGGTGAAGAACGTAAGAAGAAGCTTGAAGCGGCCGGATATAACTATAATGATATTCAAAACCTTGTTAATGCTAAGGTTGGTAAGCCTGAAAGCAAACCGGTTTATTATACGGTTAAATCCGGTGATAACCTTACAAAGATTGCTAACAAATACGGAACAACAGTTAAGCAGCTTGCCGCTTGGAACAATATAAAAAATGTTAATAGAATATATGTAGGCCAGACGTTAAGAGTTAAATAAAGTAGGTGATTAGATGGCTAGACCTAATAAGTATGAACTTCATGTTGAGCCTTATCTCGATAAAATAGAACAAATGGCTTTAGTTATGACAGAAGAACAGATTGCAAAGACTTTAGGTATAGGTTATGCAACGTTCAGAAGATATAAAGAGCAGTATGAGCAGTTGAGGTCAGCACTTAAAAAAGGTCGTAAAGACTTAGTTTTGGAGCTTAAATCAGCTCTCATTAAGAAAGCTAAAGGGTACGAAGTGCTCGAAACTAAGACGGAAAAAGAACACGGCGAAGTTGTTAAGGTGACAGAGACAGTTAAACATTTTCAACCGGACGTTGCAGCTATTAATCTATTGCTTAAGAATTACGACCGTGAGAACTGGGCTAATGATCCGCAGATGATAGATATTAGAAAGAAAGAGTTAGAGCTTGCAGAGCGTAAGCTTGAATCTAACGAATGGTAAAGGCTATGTATTCTTTAGATACCTTTTATAAATCTAAGCAATGGCAAAAGCTTCTGGAAGTTATCAAGATGGAAAGAGTGAACGATGAGGGACAGCTTATATGCTGGCATTGTGGTAAGCCGATAACTAAGGCTTATGATTGCATAGGGCATCACACTATATTCTTAACAGAAGATAACGTTAACAATGCAGATATAAGCTTAAATCCGGCATTAATACAGTTGGTTCATCATAGGTGTCATAACCTTATTCATAACAAGCTAGGTTATACAAAGCGTGAAGTATTCCTTGTATATGGTTCGCCGTTATCAGGTAAAACTACTTACGTTAATAGTGTATCAGAACCGGGGGATCTAATCGTTGATATAAATAATATATGGGCTTGCGTGAGCGGATACAATATACATTATTTGAAGCCGGCGAGACTTAACGCCGTTGTCTTTAAGTTACGTGATACCTTACTTGAAAGTGTTAAATATAGGCTTGGCAAGTGGAATAACGCTTATATAATCGGCGGTTATCCTTTGATTGGAGAACGTGAAAGACTTTGTAAAGAGCTAGGCGCAAGAGAGATATACATTGAAAGCACTAAGGAAGAATGTCTTGACAGGCTTATGATGATGGATATTGAGAATAAAAAAGATTTTGAAAATTATATAAATGATTGGTGGAGAAAATTTTCACAAATAAAAACTGTCTGAAAATTATTAATATACCCTCCCCCTTTCCCTTATGATTTAGAGCCGGGGGAGACTGTCGGAGGGAGCCTTTCATTCACAGAAAGCTAAAAAATGAAATTTTTCAATTTAAAAAACTCGAAAAAATTGAAAAAAGGCGGTGAAAGAATTGAATAACGTTATAAGTTTAGAAAAAATTAACGGTAATTATGTTAGCACTTATTTAAGCAGTCAGGCTGATGGTAGCAATTCGATATACGTTGAGATAGAGCCAGAGGAAGGTTCAACAAATCCGAGGCTGCAAATCTATCTGAATAATACACTTAAATCCACAGCAAACTTGATAGATGGGATTTATAACGAGGTTGAGATTGATTCATCGTTATTTGTAGCAAACGGAATAGTTAAGTTCAGATACATAGATAGCAGTTATACAAGCAATGATTTTACAATAACGTTCCCAGCAGATTTAAACGGCAATTTGATGGTTAAGAAATCCACAGACTACACCTTTTTGGCTCAATATCCTGTAGGGGCATCAAATGACATATCGGATAAGACAATTAATACGATAGATAGTATTACAACGGAATATCCTGAAATCACGTCAGGAATAGTGGCAAATATAATAGGTAAAATCAAAAAATTCTTATCGGATTTAAAGGATAAAAAATCAGATGTAGGACATACGCACGATAATAGATACTACACAGAAAGTGAGATTGACAATAAGCTAAGTGACAAGCAAGACAAAATCACAGGAGCGGCAACCACAATAACAAGCAATAACTTAACTGCTAATAGGATTTTGCAGTCAGATAGCAATGGTAAGGTTGCGGCAAGCGGATATGAATTTGATATAAATACGAATAACACTTCTGATACTTGGTTACTTGTTATGCGAAACGAAAAAATTCAACATAGGCTTACGACTGATTTATCGGTTAAGTATGCTACAAGTGCAGGGAAACTAGACTCTTTAGGAAATCAAACACCTGAAACAGGAAGAACCGCAAATCGTGGTGGCGTTTATACTTATAATAAAACATATAATCAAGGTACTATACCTACAAATTATATGTCGGTTATTGGTTTTGGAAGAGGTGCAAGTGGTTGTGCTGAGATAGCTTGCGAATGGACAAGCGGTCAAGGAATGTGGATAAGGGCATTAAGGGATTATCAAGATAATTGGTATGATTGGGTACAAGTCATAACTGCAAAAGGTGGCACTATGAGTGAATGGCTCAATTTTAATTCAAATAAAGGCGTAAGAATAGCAAGCAGAGCACAACTTACCGATATGGGTACATCTTCATTTATTGCTTGCGCTAATAACGGAGTGTTTGTTAGAAGATACGACAATAACAACACAGCACAGCAAATAAACGCTTCTGCCTTTAATACAGCATCTTCAAAACTTATCAAAGAGAACATAAAGCCTATAAGCGAAGAAGAAGCAAAGAAGTTATTACAGCTTAATGTTGTGAACTATGATTATAAGTATTTAATCGAAGGTAAAAACAAAACAGGTATGATAGCTGAGGAAGTGTTTGATATACTTCCAAACTATGTACACGTACCTGAAAATTACAACGAAGATGAAACGAAGGAAAAGCTTGAAAATGGTGAATTTGTTGATACTATGTCGCTTGATTATAGCGACTTTGTACCGCCACTTATAAAGCTGGTACAGATACAGCAAAAACGGATAGATGATTTAAGAAATGAGTTAGAAGAGCTTAAAGCATTAATCAAGGGAGGTAAATAAAATATGGCATACGGATTTAATGAAGACAAATCGAGGGTTGAGGTTTATGCAAAAGAAGATATTAAATATAAAGATATTACAGTAAGAGTGCCTCAAAAGACAACAGGAGGACCATCTACAGGTTTTGGTACAGGTGGGTTAGTGATGTTCAAAGGGGATTGGGATTTTTCAATTGATGAAAATAATATAATTCTATGTTCAGAAGTTATTGACAGAAAGATAGACGATGAAACCATTGCCGATGAACATACAGAATATTTTATGTTCGATCATTATATTGATATTAATTACAATCATAAGGAACAAGAAGGCAGTGCTTACGTTATACCGGGTGTAATAAAATATCGTATGCTTTGTGCAAATAATGTATATTATCCGTCAGCAGCATTCCCAGATACTTTTACTATAAGAATATGGTATATATCAACAACATAAGGAAGTTTTATAAATGAGTAGAAAAGAAGAGCTTCTTAAGTTAATAGATTACGATATAGCTTTAGTGCCATTGATTGATGAAGTGGTTTACCTGGAAGGACAACTTGACTATTTAAGGGATTTACCAAAAATCAAAGTGCATCCAACGGATACGAGTAAGCAGAAGCTGACACCGGCCGCAAAGCTATATAAAGAAATGTTACAACAATATACAAATATCATCCGTATATTGTTAAGAGCAACCGGAACAGATGAAAACGAAGAAGAATCGCCGCTCAGAAAGTGGATGAAAGAGCATGTTAATACAGAATAAAACAATATGGACACCGGACAACTCTTACTTACTTGAATACCGGGCAAAAGCAGAAACAGGCGAAATCATAATCGGTCAAGAACTTTGGATGGAGCTTGATAATCTGGCAGAGGATTTTAAAGATGATAGGTATATCTATAATACCGATGATGCGCTTTTAAGAATGGACTTCATGGAAAATTGTGTAAGACTTACAAAAAGTCCTTACTACAATAAGCCTATGATTTTGATGTTATGGCAGAAAGCCCTTATCGAAGCCTTTTATAGTTTTAAAATGTCTGATAGTGGGCTTGATAGATTTAAGAAGCTGCTTTTACTTATAGCAAGAAAAAACACTAAAAGCGAGACTTCAAGCGCACTTGCTGAATCTGAATTAATCGTAGGAAATCCGGGGGCTGATATTGTAGCGTCAAGTAATGATGATGCACAGGCAAGCATTGTATTTGATGCAATAGATACCATGCGACAGCTCATTGATCCAAAGGATCAGGACACAAAGAGAAACCAGCGTTTTATTTTAAATAAGACAAGTAACACTAAGATTTTTAAGCTATCCGATAGGACTAAAAACAAGGAAGGCCGTAACATAGATTTTGCGATAGTGGATGAAACCCACGAAAGGAAAGATAACGTTATCGGTAAATCAATAGAG
>CADCDW010000068.1 GCA_902800325.1 uncultured Lachnospiraceae bacterium | reverse complement strand
CATGCCTTAAGTATGCATATAGCGAATCCAAGAACCGTAAAATCGGTGATCTGGTTGTATTTCATGATATGCTTTCACATGATAACAGAAAGGCTGTTGAAAAGATAAATGTTATACGTAATAACGTATCTGAGAATTGTAGCGGTTTTTATCTTTGCTATCAGCCTATTATGCATGCGGATACGGAAAACTTAAAGGGTATGGAAGCTCTTATCAGGTGGAAAAACGATGTTTATGGAACTGTTCCACCCAATCAGTTTATACCTGTTTTGGAACAGGATTCAATTTTTCCTAAGCTTGGCAGATGGATTTTAAGAAAGGCTATGGAAGATGGAAAAAAATTTCTTGAAAAATATCCGGATGTAATTATGAATGTCAATCTTTCGTATGCTCAGATGGAAAAAGAAGGTTTTATAGAAGAAGTACTTGAGCTTCTTAGGGAGACCGGTTTTCCGGCGCATAATCTGTGCCTTGAGATAACGGAAAGGTGTCGTCTTCTTGATATGGAACTTCTTAAAAATATGATCAATATATTTAGGGATAACGGCATTAAGATTGCGCTTGATGATTTTGGTACAGGATATGCTTCTTTGGGTATCCTACGTGAACTCCCGGTTGATACGGTTAAGATTGACAGAGAATATGTTAAAGATGTTGAAAAGAGCCGGGCTGATCAAAGTACCGTAAGATTCATATCCGACCTGGCAGATGCGTTTTCTGCTGAAGTGTGTGTGGAGGGAGTAGAGACTGCTGAGATGAAGGACTTTTTAAAACAGTACAAGGTAAGCTCCTTACAAGGGTATTATTATTCTAAACCGGTTCCTTCGGACGAATTTCTAGAGATGGATTTCGTGGCAGGGTAAATGATAAAACATATTAGGATGGATATAGTTATGCTTTCGGACAAAAGAGGAAAAAGGTTGATGAAATATGTGCCTGACTATGTTGTGTTTGACCTTGAGACAACAGGGATAGCACCAAAAAGGGATAAGGTAATTGAGATTTCGGCTGTAAAGGTAAGGAACGGTCAGGTTGTAGATGAGTTTACATCTTTGATAAATCCTTTATGCAACATTCCTTATGGAGCAAGTCAGGTTAATAATATAACAGATGATATGGTAGAGGATGCACCTACATTTGATGAGGTGCTTCCTCTATTTATAGATTTTATAGAAGAGCTTCCGTTGGTGGGGCACAATATTCATTCCTTTGATATGAATTTTATATACAGAGATTGTATGAATTATCTGGGTAAGGTGCCGGATAATGATTATATAGATACGCTCCATATTTCAAGGAAAGTTTTGCCGCACATGGCTCACCACAGACTGTCGGATCTTGCGATTCATTACAACGTGTCTACTAAGGGGGCACACAGAGCATTGGCTGATTGCCATATGAATCAGAAGATATTTGAATACTTAAAAGATGAGATGGATAATTTTCAAAATGCAAACGAAAAAAATAAACAAAGGATTTGTCCTAAGTGTAATAATATGTTAAAATTACGTAGTGGGATATATGGAGAATTTTATGGATGCTCCAATTATCCTAATTGCAGATATACGGAAAATGTGTAGTTTTAAATGTATATTTAGTGTACTGTATTACATAAGGTTGTTAAATAAAATGAAGTATATGCAATTATGAAGTGATTCACCGGGCTTTGATACAGGGTACTTTAAAGGGAGGATAAAAACTTGGTTGTTCAGTATTATTTCGTGGCATTTATTCTTTCGATAATAGGAACACTGATATTTGTATGGCGTTGCAAGAGCGATACAAATATTTATTTTTTATTACTTTTTTTGATGATACCCATATGCAGTCTGGCATTTTATCAGATGTCGATTTCAAAAAATCTTGAAGAAGCTCTTGTCGCAAATAATCTTACCATACTTTGCGGTAATTTCCTTTCACTGTTTATCCTGTTAAGTATAGTTTCAATGTATGAAGGCTCGATTTCAAAAGTATTTACCATATTTATGTACACCTTGAGTTTTCTGGTATATGGCGGGGCTCTTACCATAGGCCGCTCCGGACTTTATTATAAAGATGTTAAATTTAAAGTGGTTGATGGAGTATCGACTTTGGAAAAGGTTTACGGACCTTTGCATGCAAGCTTTTATGTGCTCATTTTACTCCATGCAATTATAGGAATTGGCGTTATTGCGTTCTCATTTAAGACTAACAAGGGTGTGTCTTATAAATCGCTCATATTCTTTTCTGCGATTGAGATTATTTCTCTTTCTTCGTATCTGTTAGGAAATATACTGGGCAGTAAATTTAGTTTGATGCCGGCGGAATGTCTGGTGTTTCAGATTATTTTACTTATAATCATGGAGGACACATCTCTTTATAATATAAGCCGTGTTCAGGCTTCTTCACTTATAGATAAAGGTGAAAATGGATTTCTATCGGTAAGCAGGAAGTTGAATTTTATAGGCAGTAACAATACTGCAAAAGTATTTTTTCCTGAACTTTCAAAACTTAGGGTGGATAAAAAATTTAATGATAAGGATAACGAGTACTCCATAATCTCCATACTGCATGGTTTTATAGAAGAGTTTATGGAAAAATGTGATGCCGAACATAGTGGGAAAAACGAACATGAAATCCATGACCACGAGCATCATGAGGATGAGCATATACTTGAAAGAGACGGGAAAATATATAAAATTATCGTTGAACATCTGATGTATCAAAATAAGATTAAAGGATATCAGATTTCGATTATGGATGAGACTAAGGAGCGAAAGTATACTAAGCTTCTGCAACAGTATAATCAAAGACTTGAACGTGAGGTCGCACAAAAGACCGAGCATATACAGGAGATTCAGGACAAGATGGTGCTTGGTATAGCAGATATAGTTGAAAACCGTGATGCCAATACAGGCGGACATATCAAGCGTACAAGTGTAGTTGTTAATATACTTATAGAAGAAATGAAAAAAGACCATATGGAAGGCCTTGACGATGAGTTTTGTCGATGCGTTATAAAAGCTGCTCCTATGCATGATCTTGGTAAGATTGCTGTCCCTGATGCAATCTTAAATAAACCGGGTAAATTTGAACCGGAAGAATTCGAAGAAATGAAGAAGCATGCTGCAAAGGGCGCGGAGATAGTCCATAAGGTCTTAGCAGACGTTGAAGAACCGAGATTTCAGCTTATAGCTGAAAATGTTGCACATTATCATCATGAAAGATGGGATGGTTCCGGATATCCGGATGGCATAAAAGGTGAGACCATACCGCTTGAAGCTCGTATCATGGCGATTGCGGATGTTTATGATGCTCTTGTAAGTAAAAGATGCTATAAGGATAGTATGTCCTTTGAACAGGCGTTTAATATCATTGAAGATGGTATGGGTAAGCATTTTGACGAAAGATTAAACAAATACTTTCTGGCTGCAAGAGAAAAACTGGAGGCATATTACAAAGAAGCCATAAGAGAACAGGCATAATATACCCTAATCCAATTAATAAAGGATAAAAATATGAAATATATAAGACAGTTTATGATAATTCTTTTTATATCATTTATAGGAGAGATGCTTAATCACTATATCCCGCTTCCGGTACCGGCAAGCATATATGGTATAGTGATTATGTTTATATGTCTTCTGACAGGTATCATTAAGGTTGAGCATATTAAGGAAGCATCGAAATTCTTAATTGAAATCATGCCGCTTGTATTTATACCGGCTGCGGTAGGGCTTATAAATTCATGGGGACTTATAAGTTCCAAGTGGTATATGTATGTAACCGTGATCATAGCAACTACAGTACTTGTAATGGCAGTATCAGGACTTATGACGCAGTTTGCCATAAGATTCGAAGATAAAAATAAAAAATCCGGTATAGTCCATGAAAAGGAGGCTTCGAAAAATGAGTGAAATATCCAAGACACTTGAAGAGTCTGCTTTTTTTGGATTACTGTTAAGCCTTGTGGCATATGAAATAGGCATTCTTTTAAAAAAGAAATTTAAATCCGGTATCTTCAATCCGCTTCTTATATCCATAATAATTATTATAGCAGTTTTAAAACTTGGACATATAGATTATGAAAAATATAGTGCCGGTGCCCAATATCTTAATTACCTTCTTACACCGGTTACTGTCTGTCTGGCTGTACCTTTGTATGAGCAGCTATCGGCATTAAAGAAGAACTGGAAAGCAATTATACTGGGAATTGCTTCAGGTGTTATAGCAAGTATGCTTGGAGTGCTTGCTCTTGCATTAACTTTTGATATGACACATGAAGAATATGTTTCATTACTTCCCAAATCCATAACTACAGCGATAGGTATGGGAGTATCGGAAGAACTCGGTGGATATGTATCCATAACGGTCATAGTCATAATTCTTACCGGAGTTTGTGGAAACATAATAGCAGAACTCGTATTTAAGATATTTCATATTAAAGAGCCGGTTGCAAGAGGTATAGCCTGCGGTACGGCAAGCCATGCAATCGGAACTGCCAAGGCGATGGAACTTGGCGAAGTCGAAGGAGCCATGAGCAGTCTTTCCATAGTAGTAGCAGGTGTCATCACTGTATTTGGAGCTGTCATCTTTGCACATATCATGTGACACGGACGTTTTTAATTGCCACTTTTTTACAAATTGATTTTGTATATCATAACAGTATAAGAGGGTTAAAAAGCTAACCATCGATTTGTTAAATCAGAGCACTCATACTTTTGAAATTTACACGAAAACGAAAAACTCGCTTCGCTCAGACATTTCGTTTTCTGAGTAAATTTCAGCAAGTACTCGTTGCTGATTTAACACAAATCGGGCAAACGCTTTTTTAACCCTCTTATATTATTATGATATACAGTTCATTGTTTTTGGTGGCAATTAAAAACGTCTCATGTCACATCTATCCGTGAAGTTGTTTGAAAATCAGATATAGTATAAGCAGGTGAACCGGATAGTATGCGTAAAATACATATTTCATGGATGGTCCTTTTTTGTTGTTGTGTAATCCTATAGGAAGTAAGGCAAGTAAACCAAGCATTTCCACAGTGTTTGAAAATACATAGGTTACAAGTCCAAAGGATATAAAAAGCCATATGAATTTATGAGCGTTTTTAGCGTCTGTCAGGGGCTTTTCTTTATCGGTTCTAAAGAAATAAAACAAAAGTATCAGCATTATTCCAAATGCTGAATAATCAGTATGTATAAATATTGAAAATACCATTATCAGGATAACGGCAATAGGGCAGCCAACGATATAAAGGGCAGCTGAGGTACCGTTATTTTTGCACTCTGCATATTTCTTTTTGGCAACATCAACCAGATAAACACATATGAGACCAAACAAAAGCGTAAAGTAAACATTTAAGTCGGAAAAATCTGTAGGCGATTTTAAAAATGCAAGCGAAAACGGTACCTGCGATATGATAGAAAATACAAATAATCTTGTTCCGTATTTTTTTAGACTTCGTGTATGATAATAACCTTCTACGATAAGGTAGCAGTATATCGGAAATGCGAGTCTTCCGATGCATCGTAAAAGATTATAGGTATCTTCCGGTATCAGACCGCTCAGATACAGTTTGCCGTCTACACATGTAGTTCCGATTGCTGCTCCTACATGGTCGATGGTCATGGAAATTATAGCTATTAGTTTTAATAAAAAAGTTGACATCTTTTATCCTTCCTTTTTTGTTCTGCTTATTATAACATATATACTTACTGACTACAAAATATAAATTGTTTAATATGGGAGTATGAGTTATAATTGGTATGTATTAAGGCGTTATTTTTATTACTTTGTCCGTGGTGGGGTTTATTTGAAATGAAAAACGTTTTTAATTTTATATTAGCGGTAATATTTATGGAACTAGGCCTTTACCTTTTTTTTGGAAGTGACCTAAGCATGGATAATATGTTAAAAAATCTTAATAATTATAAGGATACAGAGTTACCCGGGTATGGAACGGAAGTTGATTTATATGTTATAGATATAGGAGAAGTATTTCTCGAAAATGAAAGTATTACCAATATAATGTATGAAACTGAACGCTACTATATAGCGCAAATTAATGATGGAAGATTCATAGTTATAAAGACATCCAAAGATAGTAAAAAAGATGAATTGATTTCTGAATATGCAAAAAAATGTAAAGATTTTTATTTTTTTAATAAAGGAGTAAAACCTGAGATTCTCTACCTTGACGGTGAAATAGATAAGGAACCCTATCTTGAAGATGGAGATTTTAAAGGACAGATTGAAAAAGGGCTAAATAAATATATGCCTGAGCGGAGGTATGTCAGAGTAGACATGAGTGATATAGTTGTAAATGTCGATCATGATGCTGATGGAAAGTCTATGGATAGTATTTTAAATCAGTCTGTAAAGCTTATAACATCTGCCGCCAATACTCTAAAGAAATGTCTTGGTGTGATAGTATTAATTATAGGCGCGGTGATGATTATTTCATTTATAAAGGATTTTTTAAGAGGGATATCTTTTGCCGGAGGTGGCAAGGAAGTTATAGTTGCAGGCGATGACGTGTTTAAAAATATTACAGTTATGAAAAATAATATGCATAGCGATATTGATAAGAATAATCCGGAAGAATCCGGAAGAAAGGAATAAATCCGATCATCAACTGAAAATTGGATTTTAAAATAATAATATATGTCACTTCCAGAGGTTACGAGACGGATGTTTGAAGCGTCCGATAAAAAAAGAGATGCCGGTCTTACTACTCCGGAAGATATAGTCAGATTTGACGATATAAAGTATGGAGGATATGGAAGATGGAATCTTTTGGATGTTTACAGACCAAAGAAGGAAACTGTTATAAATATGGATGACCATATAAACGGCAGTCAAAAAAAACTTCCGGTTATTGTAAGTGTCCACGGAGGCGGATGGGTATATGGCGATAAAGATGTATATCAGCATTATTGTATGAGTCTTGCATCAAGAGGTTTTGCTGTTGTAAACTATACATACAGACTTGCACCTGAGGATAAATTTCCTGCGTCTTTATATGATACGGATGCAGTCTTTAGGTGGATATATGAAAATGCCGATTATTATGGATTAGATACAGATAATGTATATGCAGTGGGAGATTCGGCGGGAGCAAATCTGCTGGCTATATATATAAATCTTATAAATGACAGTTCTTATGTGGAAAAGCTTAATAACTATATTTATACAGAAATAAACAAAAAACCAGATATAAAACCAGATATAAAAACTGATATAAAAACTGATATAAAACCAGATATAAAACCTGGTACTCCACTGTTAAATGAGTCGGTTGTTGAAGCTGATTATATAAATGATAAAGATATAAATGATAATGATGCTGTTTTTAAGCCGCAGGAAAATATCAAAATAAAGGCGGTTGCATTAAACTGCGGTAAATATAGTTTTGAAGTTGAAAAAGAAAACAAAGGACTTAAGGATATAGTAAATTTTTTATTTGTAAATGACGGAACAGCAGAAGAACTTGATTTAATAGATGTTATCGCTCATGCATGTGAAAAATTCCCTCCGGCTTTTATAATGACGGCAACCGGAGATTTTCTCTTAAAAGAAGCCGGTAAGCTATGCAGACGTTTTGAAGAACTAGGGGTACCTTTTGAATATCATTTTTATTCAGAAGGAGATAATCCGCTCGGACACGTATTTCATTGTAATATGAGACTTTATATAGCTCATGTATGCAATGATGAGGAGTGCAGCTTTTTCAGAAAATACATGAGGTAGGTTTATATACATACTTTATTAAATCCAAAATTAAAAAATATATTTAATTTTTAATGAAATTTTAATTTTTTTCTAAAGACGCTCTAATCTTTGTGGTTTATATTAAGTACTGTCAGGAGGACATAGAAGAAAAACTGACAATATTAACCATTAGAGAGTTTTAAGAAAGAGAGGATAAAGATATGGATGAATTAGAAAAGGTTGAAAAATTAAGAGAGCGTGCAAATGTTTCATATGAGGAAGCTAAGGAGGCACTCGAAAAGTCAAATGGCGATCTGCTCGATGCGATAGTATATCTCGAAAAACAAGGTAAGGTAAATGCACCGAATCAGACATCTTATTCAACAGATGCTGACAATCAGCCAAAGTATGCAGATGTTCCTGCCATAGTAAAAGAGGGCGAGGAAAGAAGCAATGAGGAGAGCGTTGGAAGAAAGATAGGCAGAATGCTCAAAAAGGCCGGTAAATATTTAAGCGATAATCATCTTAAGGTTACAAGAGGCGAGAAGACAATTTTAAATATACCTTTGTGGGTTGCGGTTATCGCACTTCTTGCGGCATGGTGGTTGCTTTTCATACTTATAATTGTTTCACTGTTCTTTGATTACAGATATACGATTGAAGGAACAGGCAATAACGATGAAGTAAACAGAGTTATGGAAAAGGCATCAGAGTTTACCGGACAGGTAAAGGATGAATTTAAGAATAGCTAAAATATGAATGAATAAATAATAATTAATAAAAAGAGAGGTAAAAACATGGGAGTAAAGATACTTGTAGTTGAAGACGAGGAGAAGCTTGCAAGATTTATAGAACTGGAATTAAAGCATGAGGGATATGAGGTTGAAAAGGCACATGACGGAAGAACCGCCCTGGATATGGCACTTGCAGGCGACTATACACTTATACTGCTTGATATCATGCTCCCGGGATTAAACGGCTTGGAGGTTTTAAGGAGACTTCAAAATGAAAAGCCTACACCGGTTATACTGCTTACCGCAAGAGACGCAGTTATGGATAAGGTATCGGGACTTGATGCAGGAGCAGTTGATTATATAACAAAACCGTTTGCGATAGAAGAGCTTTTGGCAAGGATAAGAGTTGTTTTAAAGACTCATGTTAAAAGCGTGGAAAAACATACTGCGGATATAAATGACTATAATGGTATCGAAGAAGCTATGGATAATTTGAATATTCCGATAAATGTGCCTAAGGGTCAGGGCGAGATATTTATGTGGAAAGAACTTGTGCTTGATGTACCTAAACATAGAGTATCATATAAGGGTGAGGAGATAGAACTCACAAACAGGGAATTTATGATGCTGAAGACACTTTTGGAAAATATGGATATAGTTTTATCCCGTGATACATTGCTTGAAAAAGTGTGTGGATATGACTATATAGGCGAAACAAATGTGGTTGATGTATATGTTAGATATCTTAGAACCAAGATAGATGAGAACTATGGAATAAAGATGATACAGACGGTTCGAGGCGTTGGATATGTAATTAAATCTGAATGATTTTTAAGATAATATGTGACAGGGATAATAGATTAAAAGCCTTGTCACATATGTCATATATATGGAGATGGTTTATACCTATGGAAGAAAAAAATGAAAGAAAAATAAAAAAAGAGAGTAAAAAAACTACATCTATTGCAAAGAAGCTTCACAGACAGCTTATCGCTAAAAAGTGGGGACAATTTATAGCTGCGGATTTATTTCTGGTGATTGCTCTTTTCTTTGGATGGGCGGCTTGTATAGAAAATGAAAGACTTGGAAATATTGTTTTTGAAAGACGCAGATGGTTTATTATAAGCAGCGGAATACGCTCATTTACATATAAAATCTCAGAGAATGGAAAGGTGATTTTAGAGGAAAATGCTTTTTATGTCGTGAAGTTTGTACTTGCAATTTTATGCATAGCAGTATTTTTTCAGATGCTCAATCTGCTTTTTTCACATTACGCGGAGTATATGAAGATAAGAAAGACTCTGAAGCCACTTGATGAGCTGGCTTTAAAAGCTGATGAGATCAGCCGCCTTACATTTGACGAAGAAAAATTTCATATGATTGAGGATGCTATAACACATATAAATCCTGAAGATGAAAAGGTTCTTTCGCTTGGAGACAGTGACCTTATGGGCGTTGAGCAGGCGATGAACAACCTCATTAAACGTATGCACGATACTTATAATCAGCAGGCGCGCTTTGTAAATGACGCATCGCATGAACTGCGTACTCCTATAGCCGTTATCGAAGGCTATGCCAACATGCTTGACAGGTGGGGCAAGGAGGACGAGGAGGTTTTAGACGAGTCGATTGCTGCCATAAAAAATGAATCGGCACATATGAAATATCTCGTTGAACAACTTTTGTTCCTGGCTCGTGGTGACAGCGGTAAAAATGTTATGAAATTTGCCGACATGTCTATCAATGATATGATGAAGGAGATATATGAAGAATCACTTATGATAGATGAAGATCATCCTTATAGATTTGCTGCCTGCGACGAAGATATACACATAAATGGCGATGCATCTATGCTCAAACAGGCAGTCAGAATACTTGTTGACAATGCTGCCAAATATACGAATAAAGGTGATGAGATAAAAATATCAGTCGGACGCAATGATGAAGGACGTCCATATCTTCAGGTTCAGGATAGTGGGATAGGAATGTCTGAGGCAGACGTGCAGCATATGTTTGAACGTTTTTATCGTTCTGATGAAGTAAGAAAGACACAGGGTACAGGACTTGGTCTATCTATATCAAAGTGGATAGTTGACAAGCACAAGGGACACTTTGAGATACTTTCTCGAACTGAGCTTGGAACGAGGATAAGGATTATACTATAATGAGTTTTGTGTTGATGTACGTTTGTGGACATCGGAATAAATCAAAAAATCACATCGAGCCGTTAGGTAGGATGTGGTTGGAGAAATTAAACCACGCTTGCTTTTTTTGAATGAATAAGCGAGCGTGGTTTTTGTTGTCATTTATTTTTTACGAGTTCTTCAACAATCGAAGAAATGTTATCAAATTGTTGTTTATCTAATCTCTTAAGGTTATCTATTAAAGTATGCATTTCATTAGGATATTCGGAATTTATATCAAAAAAATCAAATGGTGTAATATTAAGATATTCGCAGATGAAAAAGAAACTTGACATAGAAGGCAGAGCCTTGCCTGTTTCTATATTATTAATATATCCCGGATTCTGACCGATAGATAAACTCATATCTCTTGCGGATACACCCTTTTGAGTTCTTAATTTTGAAAGTCGAATAGGGAAGTCTTCTTCATACATATAATATCACCACCTTTGCGTAGTATTTTATCCGATTTATTGTAAAAATATATTGGATTGTATCCTTTAATATGATTGAAATAATGGAAATAATATGATATATTATATTGAGATATAGGAAATAATATGATACTTATAGAAAAACATATTAAATAAGGAGTGAAGATTTATGAAATTAAAATTTAAAATTGTTATGTTTTTATTATGTTTAGTAGGATTGATGATTAATAACAGTTATATTATTTCGAACGCTGAAGATATGGAGACAATGGAAATTGTATCTGATGAAGAAGATGAACTGAATGAGGAGAGTTTGGCTAAGGAGTATTCGGATGAAGAGACAAACTATGAAGAGATTACAACTGAATCGTTATATTTTGATAACGCAACTGAAAATGATGAGTTTGAAACAACAGAAGATAATAATTTGGTTAATGAAGAATCAGTTGGTGATAATGATAATTTGCTTGCTGCTACTTATATTGATGAGGCAGTTAATTTAACATATGATACAAAATTATCATATGCTTTTAAATCGGGTGTAGCCGGACGAAAATCATACAAAGTTAGTGTAGATAGAGATGCGATATTATCATTTAATGCTAAGGGTTATGCAACAAACACAGGCTCATATTCCGATGACGATGATATATACATATTTTTGTATGATGCTAATGGGAAAAAGTTATTAACAACACATGATTATATTTATAAGAGCAAGGGCTTTGTAAGTTTAGAAAACATATGCTGTATATCAAAAGGTGTTTATTATTTAGTTGTTGAAAATTGTTATGATACTTACACATTTGGAAAATCATATTCTTATATTGGAGAAGACAGTTTTGAACTTGAGGCACATATTGATTATCCAAAGAGCAATGAATTGGAAAATAATGACAATTTTATTAATGCACAATCAATAAGTGGAAAAGAAAAACAGTATGGAGCATTTCCATTTGGAGATAGATTTGATACTTATAAGATTATCGTGGAAAATTCTGGATCTTTAAAGATAAATTTTGAAGGTCATATGATAAATGATAAAACTAGTTTTCTGATTGACTTGTATGATTTCAATGGAAACAGGGTAAAAAGTTTTGATGCAGATTACAGTTCAAATTATGGGTGCTCAATAGGAGAATTAAATATAAGTGTTTCTTCAGGAATATATTATATTCAAATTGATAGAATTGGAACAATGCAATCCCGTCAAGGGTATTATACATTATCTGTTACTTTGCCTGGAAATACTAAACCTATGTATAGATTATATAATCCAAATTCAGGAGAACATTTTTACACAGCTAGTGTAGATGAGAGAGATTATTTGAGTAAAATTGGTTGGAATTACGAAGGCATAGCATGGAATGCACCTGCGTACTCTGATACACCTGTATATAGATTATATAATCCGAATGCAGGAGATCATCATTATACAACTAGCGTTTCAGAAAAGAATCATCTTATAAAGGTTGGATGGAGTTATGAAGGAATAGGCTGGTATTCGTATGATTCAAATGGACAAGCGCTTTATAGACTTTATAATCCAAATGCGACAGGCGCAGGTTCACATCATTATACAACAAATAAGGCTGAAAAAGATAATCTTGTAAAGGTTGGATGGAGTTATGAAGGAATTGCGTGGTATGGTAGTTATTAAAAAATAAAAAATTGTAGTTGTTTTAATTTAAAGGAGAAAAAATGTATTGTAGCGAATGTAACTATAAAATTACCTATGGGGTAAAGTTTTGTCCGATTTGTGGTGCTAAGACACCATATTTTAAAGATGAAGATGTTAATAAACAACAGAATAAGTTATATGTGTATGACAAACAAAATTTAGATAAAAAAACATATGAGCATAATCAATATTTTGAACAAGTAAAATCACCAACTTACTTTTCTAATAAAGAAATCATAATAGGGTACGCAAGCAATGCTCTGATTTTTGCTATGGTATGTATAAGTATAAAGTTTGCTATGATGTTAGTTTGAAATATGAAGGTGAAAAGAAAACTATTACTATTCCAGAAGATACGGATGAACAAACATCAGGAGAACAATTTATAGAAATAAAAAACAAGTCTGAAAAGACATCTGTTATATATTGGATTATTGGAATATCGGCTTCTTTTATTGTTCTGTTAATCATAGTATTTATGTTAGTTGGCAAATCGAGGAAAACAAAAAAAGCAGAAATTAGCAAGGATAATAATTTCTCTATTCAGGACAATAATGATATAAATAATAATGAAGAAAATGTTTTCTGTACAGAATGTGGAAAGCGGTTATCAATCAAACATAGATTCTGTCCGGTATGTGGTAGTAAAAATAAACTATATAATGGTAATGACAAATAACGGAGGATGAGTAATGTTTTGTTCTAAATGTGGGAATGAAATAAACGATAGTGATCGTTTTTGTCCTAATTGCGGAGAAAAAATAATTAAAAATCATAATAATTACATAGATGATGAAGTATATAGAAATATTAAACTTTTAAATAATAAACACCATAATAGAAGAAAAAAGAAAAATAATAAAAAAATTGTTATTGGCTCATCTATAGCTTCAGGGTTAATTATTATTGTGATTTTATGTTTGACGGTTGGAATGAATATTCCGCGCTGGGCGTACCTCCAATCCGCAATCGGATACCGTTAGTCCGCGACAGCGTACCTCCTTGTTTTTACTGTTGCAATCCACGAGATAA
>CADCDW010000067.1 GCA_902800325.1 uncultured Lachnospiraceae bacterium | reverse complement strand
TGGATACGGTATTACCATAGATGATATGAAGAATTTAAGACAGCTGGGTTCTAAAACACCGGGACACCCTGAGTACGGACACTCAGTTGGTGTGGAAGCGCCTACCGGAACACTTGGCGCAGGTATGGCTATGGCAGTTGGTATGGCTATGGCAGAAAACCATCTCGCAGCGACTTTTAATAAAGAGGGTTATCCGGTTGTTGACCACTATACATATGTACTTGGTGGTGATGGTTGTATGATGGAAGGCATATCTTATGAAGCCTTTTCACTTGCAGGTACACTTGGGCTTGAAAAGCTTATTGTTCTTTATGATTCAAACAATATATCAATCGAAGGCGATACCAATATCGCATTTAGAGAAGATGTCAGAAAACGTTTTGAGGCTTTTGGTTTCCATACTCAGCTTGTTGAAGACGGAAATGACCTTGATGCAATCGGCGCAGCCATAGAAGCTGCAAAAGCAGAAAAAGGAAGACCTTCTATGATAGAAATCAAAACCAAGATAGGTGCCGGCTGTCCTGCCAAAGAAGGAAAGGCTTCAGCACACGGAGAACCCCTTGGAGTTGAAAATGTAGCAGCTCTTCGCGAAAATCTTGGCATAGAGGACAAAGGAGCATTTGTCATATCTCAGGATGTATATGATAATTTTGCAGAAATCGCCAAATCCAATGCATCATACGAAGAAGAATGGGACAAATTATTTGCCAGATATTCTGAAGAATATCCTGATATGAGAAAGCTCTGGGATGCTTATTATGATAAAGACAGTGCCAATTGTCTCTTTGATCTTGATGATTTCTGGAATACCTGTGATAAAGCAGAAGCAACCAGAAATGTTTCGGGAAAGATTATCAATATAATTAAAAATGTATTACCTAACATGTTTGGCGGTGCAGCTGATCTTGCTCCGTCCACTAAAACATATATGAACGATATGGGTGATTATTCCAAAGAAAATCCTTTAGGAAAAAATATTCACTTTGGTATAAGAGAAATCGCTATGGCAGCTATTGGAAACGGTATAGCTCTTCATGGGGGACTGCGACCATACGTTTCAACATTCTTTGTATTTAGTGATTACGTTAAACCAATGGCAAGATTATCCTCACTTATGGGGCTTCCTCTTACATATGTACTAACACACGACAGCATCGGTGTAGGTGAAGATGGTCCAACACACGAACCTATCGAGCAGCTTGCTATGTTAAGAGCTATGCCAAACTTTTATGTATTCCGTCCTGCAGATGCAACAGAATGCGCTGCGGCATGGTACTTTGCTTTAAATAAAAAAGACGCTCCTACTGCCTTGGTTCTTTCAAGACAGAATCTTCCTCAGCTTGACGGAAGCAGTCAGGAAGCTTTAAAGGGCGGGTATATTTTATCAGATTCCGAAAAAGATACTCCGGATGCTATTATAATAGCTACAGGATCCGAGGTTTCCTTAGCCGTAGAAGCTAAATCCAAGTTAGCCCAAAGCAACATAGATGTCAGAGTCGTAAGTATGCCATCTATGGATTTATTTGAAGACCAGCCTGAAGAATATAAAAATCAGGTACTTCCTAAAGAAGTAACTGCCAGAGTTGCCGTAGAAGCCCTCGGTGAATTTGGCTGGGGCAAATATATCGGTATAAACGGTGAATTTGTAGGCATGCACTCATTTGGTGCTTCAGCACCGGGCGGACAGCTTTTTGAACACTTTGGTATAACTACCGATGCAGTTGTTGAAGCTGTAAAAAAGGTAACCTCCAAATAATATATAGTTTTTTGAAAAAACAGACACCTTATCATATCATGGATACGACAAGGTGTCTGTTTTTTTACAACTTATAAATATTATATATCTGCCAGTTTCTGAACCGCGTCAGCCTCAATTATAACTTTATAATGCTCATCCATATAATTAGGTGTTGCATAGGTAGCCTTTATCCTGCTTCCATACTCACCAATTATATTACAGGTTCTTGAAAACTCACCATCTGTATTCTTATCTTTTGTCATGTATAGATAAAATCTGCTGTCCTGCGGATTTTTATACAAAGAATTCATACTCTTATATATGCTCTTTACAAGCTTAGCAGATATAATCACTTCATCAAGTGACTTAAATGCAAATACTCTGAATATATTCTTGTTTTCTTCCTTTTTAACTGCATTTCTTGTCTTTTTAGACATTCTGTTATTATTAAAAGCATTAAGATTCTCTGCAAGACTTCCGAGCGCCTCAAGTAATGAATCTGTAGTCGGAAGCATAGGCGAATGATCGTATTCCTCATGTTCGGAATACTCATCATCCTCGCTATCATACTCATCTATAGCAGGTTTAGTAAACCTGGAGAATCTTGTATCTAACTCCTCAGGATCCTCAACCTTCGTTACTATAAGCACAAGACACTCCGGCGAAACGGGTATAGCTTCTATCATAAGCGGAATATTATCCACCTCAAATCCAAGTTCATTTGATGCCTGCTGCATCATCTCCCTGAAAAGCTCCTTAGCCTTATCAGTACCATATGCAAGTTCTGTAAGAAGCATCTCCTTGTCTGCAAGATCAGCTTTATAAAGAGTACATCTGATCTGGTTTTCACTTAATCTTTCTATTTTCATGGTTGTCACCTCTCTTTGCAATTATTAAAATAATTGGCCTGATTAACTAATCCAAAGATAAGTATTTCTTAATATTAGTTTATCACAAATAATTTGACTGTAAAGATTTTTCGTACTTTTTTCACAATATTTTTATTGGCAATTTTACTTTTTTAATCCAACTATTGAATTAAAAATATATTTGTAGTAAAGTATTATCATACAAATGCGAAAAAAAGTCAATTCTTTTATTTTTAAAATTTATTTCTTTTTTACTATTAGCATTTTCCCATCCTGATGATAATTGTATAATGTAAGAAATATTATTTTAAATTCAAGGCATTTGTATACTATATATGATATGATTTAAAGAAAAAGAAGGTGCTGCATAAAAAAGTAATAAATATTGCAATACAAAACACAAAAAAGGGAGCTCAAAAAGCTCCCTTTTCTTTAACTATATTGTGCTCTGATAATATTACTCCTCTGAAATAACTCCCATAGGACAAGTTCCTGCACATGATCCACAGGAAATGCATGTATCAGCATCAATTACAAATGCTCCGTCACCCTCACTGATTGCTCCAACCGGGCACGCACCTGCACATGATCCGCAACTTATACATCCTTCATTAATTACAAATGCCATAATATGTACCTCCTTACAAGTATGTTATAATTATTTAACTGCTATGCACATTTTAATCTATTTTATTACTTATATCAAGGTTTTTTTTCAAAATTTGCAAAAGTTAGTCTTCCCAAACTCATATTTTCAGCCATTCTTATTTTATGTTTGTAGATGTCAGATTGTGACAAACAGTCAGTTTTTTTATCACTTTAATTTAGTTTACCGATATTAATTAACTATAATTTCCATCAAATATTTTAAGTGATCTAAAAAGAATTCCCTGTGTGAGTGCAATGACTGTACCATAGTTCGTAAATGGAACTCCTGCGTCTAATGCGCACTTCATCCTGTATTTCATCTCTCGTTCATTGAGCATACAGCCTCCGCAATGTACTATGACTTTATAATCAGATAATTCTTCCGGAAAATCCATGCCCTGACTAAATTCAAATTTAATATTCTTTCCTGTATATTGCTTAATCCATGCAGGAAGCTTAACACTTCCTATATCACCGCATTGTCTGTGATGTGTACATCCCTCCGATATAAGAACTTTGTCACCATCTTTTAATGTATCAATCGCAAATGCACCTTTTACTGCTGTATCGAGAAAGCCCTTGTATCTTGCCATAAGAATTGAAAATGATGTAAGCAGTATGTCCTCTGTAAGATTGGAAGCAACAATTTTAAATACCTGGCTGTCGGTTATTACAAGCTTTGGCTTAACCGAGAGTTTAGAAATTGCATCCGAAATCTCACCTTCTTTTACAGTAACTGTTATGGCACCGACATCCAGCAAGTCTCTTATGGTCTGCTGTTGCGGTAGTATGATTCTTCCCTTAGGTGCTGCCTCGTCTACAGGCATCACCAGCAAAACAACATCACCCTTATCAACCAGATCGGAAACCAGCTTTCTTTCAGGTCTTATATCAGTCATAAATGCTATTTTTTCTTTTAACTGGTCTATATTATTTTTATCCTTGGCACTGACTAAAATTGCATTTTCTTCCGATGAAAGTCTTATCATATCCTTCACATCAAGAAGATCACATTTATTGTAAACAAGCACATAATTTATATTCTTCTTTTTAAATATATCCAAAAGCTCATAGTCTGCTGCCGTCATACCTACCGTTGCATCTACCACAAGTACCGCAACATCTGTTTTATTTAGAACCTGCTTTGTCTTTTTTACCCTGAGTTCTCCCAATGCTCCGTCATCATCAAAACCCGGAGTATCTATAATAAGAACAGGTCCCATAGGTAAAAGCTCCATCGACTTCGTTACCGGATCAGTTGTTGTTCCCATAATATCGGAAACAACCGAAAGCTCCTGTCCCGTAACCGCATTAACCACACTGGATTTACCGGCATTTCTCCTGCCAAAAAAACCAATATGCACTCTGTTTGCCGAAGGTGTATCATTCATACCCATAAGACCATCTCCTAACCTTATTAATATTAAGTTTCAAACAACACTCTGCAATTTATATCTTCTTAAAACAAGTTGTCACAAGAGACACCTCACATACTTTATCAGAATCGAAAATCTCTTTCGCCCTCCACGATTTTGTCCAGGTATTTTTTACATATATTGCGAACATTTTCTTTTGGTATGTTGAAAAGTTCGCGTTCAATCATTTCCTCGCCCATTTTTTTTGTTTCTTCACTTGCATAATCAACAAGGTATTCTTTAAGTGTCATAAGCGCATTTGGATGACAACAGTTTTGAATCTGTCCGGCTTTACATAGAGCCATAAATCTGTCACCGGTTCTGCCGGCTCTGTAGCAGGCAGTGCAAAAGCTCGGAATATGGTTACTTTCCATAAGCCACCTTATAACCTCGTCAAGTGTTCTTTGATCTGACACATCAAACTGCTCCGTATCATGAGGTCTTTCCTCTTCTGTATATCCTCCAACAGATGTTCTTGAACCTCCACTTATCTGAGATATACCTACCCTGAGCATCCTTGCCCTTACCTTTTCGTTTTCTCTGGTCGAAATGATCATACCGGTATACGGAACTGCTATTCTGATGCAGGCAGCTATCCTGGTAAATATCTCATCTGATATGGAATTATAAAAGGCTTCCGGGTCTATATCGTCAGCATGCTTCACTCTCGGAACACTTATCGTATGTGGTCCGACTCCATGAACTGCCTCTAAGTGTTCGGCATGCATAAGCAAACCCGCAAACTCATATCTGTAACCTTCGAGTCCAAATAACACACCAAGACCTACATCATCTATGCCACCCTCCATAGCTCTGTCCATCGCTTCTGTATGATATGCATAATCATGCTTTGGACCATATGGATGAAGCTCTTCATAACTTTTTTTATTGTAGGTTTCCTGAAATAATATATATGTTCCTATTCCTGCATCTGCAAGCTTTTTATAATTTTCTATGGTAGTTGCCGCTATATTGACATTTACACGTCTTATATCTCCATTTTTATGATGAACCCCATATATTGTTTTTATACTCTCCAATATATATTCTATAGGATTGTTATCCGGATCTTCGCCTGCCTCTATGGCAAGTCTTTTATGTCCCATATCCTGAAGAGCTATTACTTCAGCACGTATCTCCTCCTGTGTCAGTTTTTTTCTGGCTATATGACCGTTTTCGGCATGATACGGACAGTATAAACATCCATTTATGCAATAGTTAGACAGATAAAGCGGTGCAAAAATAACTATACGATTGCCATAAAATGCAAGTTTAATCTCCTCTGCAACCTCATACATTTTTTCTATCCTTGAAGGTTCCTCACAAGCTAAAAGCACTGAAGCTTCCCTATGTGTAAGACCGCTGCAATGCCAGCCATCTTTGGTCTTAGTCGGTCTTGCCTTTTCAAGTATACTGTCTATAAGTTCATAATTATCTTTATTAGCCTCGGCATAGGAAAGAGTATCCCTTATCTCATCATCATCTATGAACTCTTCAGCCCTAAGGGATTTTGGATTGTACATTATTTCACCTCTTATTCTTTATTCAACAACTTGTACCTTTATCATATTGGTCTTACCGCTTATACCAAGCGGTACACCCGCTGTCATTACAACCGTATCATCAACTTCTATAAGTCCGAGCTTCTTACCTGCCATAATAGCATGGTCAAACAGCTCAAATATCTCATTTTTTTCTTCTATTTTAACCGGATGAATTCCCCACGAAAGATTAAGCTGCCTGCATACCCTTTCATCTGTTGAACCGGCAAGTATGTCGCAAGACGGTCTGTATCTGCATATCATCCTTGCGGAAGTACCTGATTTGGTTACAGTAACAATTGCCTTGGCATTAAGATCCATGGCAGTTGTACAAGTAGCATGGCAGACTGCATCAGTAACATTTGGATTATACGGTCTGTCGTAGGAGAAAAATCTCTTTCTGTAATCTATATCTCTTTCGGTTCTCTCAGCAATCCTTACCATAGTCTGCAATGCCTCTATAGGATAAAGTCCTGCTGCAGTTTCTCCCGAAAGCATGATTGCGCTTGTTCCGTCATAGATAGAGTTTGCCACATCTGTAGTCTCAGCTCTTGTAGGACGCGGATTTTTCATCATGGAATCAAGCATCTGCGTTGCAGTTATAACCTGCTTTCCTGCTTTATATACTTTTTTTATAATCATCTTCTGGATGACAGGAACTTCTTCTCCGGGTATCTCTACTCCCATATCTCCACGAGCAACCATGATTCCGTGCGATGCAGCTATAATCTCATCTATATTTTCGACGCCTTCTGCATTTTCAATTTTTGCAATTATATTAATTCCCTTTGCACCATTATCGTCAAGAAGATTTCTAATCTCCAAAACATCCCTGGCAGAGCGTACAAATGATGCAGCTATAAAATCCACACCCTGTTTGATTCCAAACATTATATCTGATACATCCTTTTCGCTCATATATGGCATATTGAGATGTACACCCGGTATATTTACACCCTTATGATTGGATACATATCCACCATTTATAACTTCGCAGACAATGTCCTTATCCTTTATCTCCTTAACCTTTAATTCTATCAATCCATCATCTATAAGAATTCTTCCGCCAACTTCGATATCCTCATGAAGCTTATCGTATGTAATCTTTGAAATGTGGCGGTCACCCATTACGTCTCTTGACGTAAGCGTAAACTCCTGTCCTGCCTCAAGTAAAACTTTTCCTTCTTCAAAGTCTCCCGTTCTTACCTCAGGACCCTTTGTATCCAAAAGCAAGGCAATTGGTTTACCGGTCTCCTTCCTAATCTTTTTAACCATATCCATACGCTTTTTTTGCTCTTCATATGTACCATGTGAAAAATTAAGTCTTGCAACATCCATACCGGAATCTATAAGTGCTCTCAAAACCTCTTCATTGTCGGTAGACGGTCCCATCGTACATATAATCTTGGTCTTTCTCATATCAATTCTCCTTAAAAAGTCATATATCATATTTGTCTGTCTGAAACAGAACAACAAATACATCAAAAACATACTTATAGTATAAGCATCTTCCTTTTAAAAATCAATTAAAAATATACATTTTGATAATGTAATTGACAAATATAACCAACACAATTAAAATTAGTGTGAGTAAATATTTTTGCTTTGTTTTTTATATTTGAACAGGAGAATTTTATGAAAAATAATTTTAAAAAATTAACTCTTTTAGGCTTAGTACTAATGATGTGCATAACATTTTTGACAGGTTGCAGCAAGGACCCAAAAAACTTTACCTACGGTGCACTTACAGTAACCCTTAACAAAACGTTTAAAGAATCATCGCGTAACGGATTCGATTTATATGTATCCAGCGAAAATGTTATATTTTCTGTTGTTGAAGAAACAGAGGAGAATCTCGAATTTTCCGGATATACCATTTCAAATTTAAAGGGATACTGTGAAGAGATTATGCTTCTTAACAATGTATCAGAGGATTCTCTGGTACAACGAAATAATTATTACTATTTTATAAATAAGAAAACCATTTCAGGTGCTTCCTACACATATGTACACTGCATGTACTATGGCGCAGGATCATACTGGGTATGCGAGTTTGTATGCAAAACCAAAGATTACGACTCATATAAAGAGCGTATATTCAAATGGGCAGATTCAATTACAATACAGTAAAAATACGGATAAGCAGATTCAAACTTGAATCGGCTTATCCAATTCATATAAAATTTTAACAAAAATGTGAGGTCATAATAATGTATAAGGTAGATTTTAACAAACCATGCAAAGTGTATTTTATGGGCATAGGCGGTATAAGCATGAGCGGTCTGGCAGAGATACTACTTCAAAGAAATTTTACGGTATACGGTTCAGATATCAAGGAATCCGATATAACCGATATGCTTAAATCTCTCGGTGCAGTTATCAATATAGGCCAGGTTAAGGAAAATATTACGGACGATATTGATTTAGTAGTTTATACAGCTGCCATCAGTAAGGAAAATGAAGAATATCAGGCAGTGCTTTCAAAGAATATTCCTACCTTGACAAGAGCCCAGCTCCTTGGGCAGGTAATGAACAATTACAAGTACTCTATCGCCATAAGCGGAACACACGGAAAAACCACAACCACTTCCATGATGTCCCATATTCTTCTTGAGGCAGATACAGATCCAACCATATCTATAGGCGGTATGCTTGATGTAATCGGCGGCAATATCAGAGTCGGCAATTCCGATTATTTTGTTACTGAAGCATGTGAATACACAAACAGCTATCATGCATTTAATCCATATATAAGTATTATTTTGAATGTAGATGAAGACCACCTTGATTTCTTCAGTGGCATAGATGAAATAGTTGAATCCTTTAAGACCTTTGCCGAAAAGCTTCCTGATGACGGACTTTTAGTTATAAATGGTGATATGGAGCATAAGGAAAGAATTGTTTCAGATTTAAAATGCAATATAATAACCTTCGGTCTAAATTCTGACAACAATTACAGCGCAAAAGACATCACATTTGACAGCGAGGGACACCCAAGCTTTACACTTATTAAAGAAGGAAATGAAGCAGACCTGATTTCTTTACATTCTACAGGTGTTCATAATGTAATAAATGCTCTTTCAGCTATAGCGGTATCTGAATTTTTAGGTATCAGCATGGACGATATAAAAGCAGGACTTCTTGCCTGCACAAGTGCCAAAAGACGTTTTGAGCATAAAGGAGTAACTAAAAACGGTGTGATAATTATAGATGATTACGCACACCATCCAACTGAAATTGCCGCTACCTTAAAGGCTGCCATGAATACTCCTCACAACAAGCTTTATGTTGCATTCCAGCCACACACTTATACAAGAACCTATGCACTGTTGGATAAATTTGCCGAAGCTTTAAAGGTATGCGATCACGTATTGGTTGCCGATATATATGCAGCCCGCGAAAAAGATACCGGATTAGTATCTTCAAAAGACCTCTGTGATAAGATAAATTCCTTAGGCGGACACGCGGAGCACTTTAAAGACTTTTTGTCAATAGAAAATTTTGTTGAAAAAAATTGCAAAAAAAATGATTTGTTGATAACTATGGGAGCCGGAGACATTGATACTGTTGGAATTTCGCTCTTAAAAAAATAATTATCCACATTATCCACAAGCCTGTCAGAAAAAAATTATTCTGACAGGCTTAATTTTGGGGTTTACATAATTTTACATTTTTTTCAAGTATTTTAAGCAATAAACCGATGTCATAATATTATGGTAACAAGCTATCCACATTTTCCACATTTTCCACAAAATTATTCTCATGCAATACAGAAATTATGTTCGGTTGCAATTTATTTTTCCTATGCTATAATTCAACTTGCATTAGCAAAGAGGGGATGTTTTGCAGTATGAAAACTATAACAATTTCAACAGAAAATAGTGAAACCTATTCTTCTATTTCCAATTTTTTTATCGACTATTATATGACAGATGCCAACGGAGAATTTGTAAAGGTTTATCTATACCTTGCAAGATTGCTTGGCAGCAATTCCAAAGTAACGGTTGCTGATATAGCAGACCATTTTAACCTTACGGAAAAAGATATATGTCGTGCCATAAAATATTGGATTTCAAGAGACGTATTAAAACTTAATTATGATGGACACGGTCATTTAAACGGAATCGTTCTTCTTCCACTTCATAATCCTAAAAATAATTTAAGTGGCAAAGAAACAGATATAATCGAATTTCTAAGAAGTGATGATTCTGCCACTGATGAAGATGGTCTAAAAAAAGAGCCATTTAAAGAAGATACAAAAAACCTAAGTGGCGACAATTCCGACGACGATACAGACGCTAAAATTATACCTATGCCTAAGTCATCAAATAATGATGATAAGAAGGATGAGAATGAAGAAGACGACGAAGATAAAACTCCGGGCAAACCAAGGTTTACAAAAAAAGATTTGGATAACCTCCAAAGCGATGATAACTGGTCTGACATTATATACCAGGTTGAAACTCTGTTTGGCCGAACGTTATCTTCAAGAGATGTAAATACACTTCTTTATATATACGAAACACTGGAGTTCGATATAGATTTGTTTGAATATTTAATCGAATATTGTGCCACCTTAGGCAGAAAAAATTGCAGATATATGGAAGCGGTTGCTATAGCATGGTATAAAGAAGGCATAAAAACACGTCAGGAGGCAAAGGATCAGTCTTATAATATAAGTGATACATCTAAGATTATATTCAAAGCTCTCGGTATACGTTCTCGCGTACCAACTACTATAGAGCTTTCTTATATAGCAAAATGGAGTGATGAATTCGGCTTTTCGGATGAGATAATTAAAAATGCATGTGAAAGAGCTATTTTAAAAAATCCAAGTTCGGCCAGTTTTTCATATATAAATGGAATATTAGAAAACTGGCATGCCAATAATGTAAAAACATTATCGGATATCGAACGACTTGATATGGAATTTGCTGCTAAAAAGAATAATGGCAAAGCTAAAGACAATAATCAGGTTTCAGATAAGCCTGTTACCAAAAAGTCTGCCTCGGCATTTAATAATTTTCAGCAGACCAATACCGACGAACCGTTAGAGGAAATGGAAAAGCTGTTTCTTAAAGAGGTAAATACCAAATGACATATAAAAAACTGAGTATTGAAGATATACTTCATGAGTATGAAAAAATTCGATTAAGTAATTTTAATACCACTCAAAACAGAAAAGAAGAAATATACAAGCTGATTCCACGTATAAAGGAAATTGATGAGGAAAGCTCTGTTTCATACATAAAAGCAGCGCGGATGAAATTAAACAATCAATCTGATGCTGAAGTTTCATCTATTAAAGAAAAAAACCGCAAGCTTACAGCAGAAAAAAAAGAGCTTTTGAAAGTACATAATTATCCTGAAGATTATCTTGAGCCCATATACAGTTGTCCTGTCTGCAAGGACACAGGATATGTTAATCAGGAAAGATGTAAATGCTTTATCAATAAAATCATAGATGGTCTGTATCTGCAGTCAAACCTGCAGAATATATTTAAAAAAGAAAACTTTGATACATTTTCGCTTGATTATTACAGCAAAGAAATATACTCAACCGACAGAGCTTACTCTCCATATGAAAATGTTAAAAATATACTTGCTCTGTCGCATAAAATAATAGACAAATTTGATACAGATACCGGCTGCGCCAATATACTTATATACGGTGAAACCGGTCTGGGTAAAACCTTTCTGACAAACTGTATAGCAAAGGAACTGCTTGACAGAAGACATAGTGTTTTTTATCTGTCAGCAAACGAGCTTTTTGAAGATGTACTCGCAGGATATATAATGAAAAATGACTATAACTATGAAGACTTATACAAATTCATCTATAATTGCGAGCTTCTTATAATAGACGATTTAGGAACTGAGCTGACCAATAATTTTGTTTTATCCGAATTGTTCGAGATAATTAACAAGCGTTCCATCAACGGAAAATCGACATTGATTTCCACCAACTTATCTATCAAACAGCTTCGTGACAGATATACCGAAAGAATCATGTCAAGAATAGTTGATAATTACACTGTATTTAATATATATGGTGATAATATAAGATACCAAAAAAGAAAACAGGCAATTAATTCACAAAATTAATATGTTCAAAAAACGGAGGAAAAATCATGCCAGACACCAGTAATCTTATTAATGTACCTGTCGGAAAGCTCGGAATTATCCCATTGGAAAGTTCTGTTGCTTTAGGCGAAAAAGTTGATAAGTACATTGTAAAATGGAGAAAAGAAAGACACAACGAACACAAAGACAACCTGACATTTACAGGATATGATAAGGATTCATATATCTTAGAAGCATCCTGCCCACGTTTTGGTTCAGGTGAAGCAAAAGGAATGTTAAAGGAATCTGTACGTGGTACTGATATATTTCTTTTAGTAGATGTTATCAACCATAGCATAGAATATTCAATCTGTGGTGTTAAAAACAAAATGTCACCGGACGATCACTACAGTGATTTAAAGAGAATCATAGCAACTATCGGAACAAAAGCCAACAAGATTACTGTTATCATGCCTTTCCTTTACGAAAGCAGACAGCACAAGCGTTCAGGGCGTGAATCTTTAGACTGTGCAGTTGCATTACAAGAATTGGTTTCGATGGGAGTTGACAATATCATTACTTTTGATGCTCACGATCCAAGAGTTGTAAATGCTATACCATGCAGCAGCTTTGAAAATATTATGCCAACCTATCAGTTCATTAAAACTCTTTTACGTACTACACCTGATCTTGATATCGACAAAGAGCATCTTATGGTTATAAGCCCTGATGAAGGTGCTATGAACAGGGCTATTTACTTTGCAAACCATCTTGGTGTAGATGTTGGTATGTTCTACAAGAGACGTGATTATACAACTATTGTCAATGGCAAGAATCCTATCATAGCACATGAATTTCTTGGAGACTCTGTTGACGGCAAAGATGTAATTATCATAGATGATATCATCGCTTCCGGTGAAAGTATGCTCGATGTAGCTAGACAACTTAAGGAACGTAATGCAAGAAGAGTTTATTGTCTTGCAACCTTTGGTCTTTTCACAACCGGTCTTGATATTTTTGATGAATACCATAAGAACGGAACCATTGAAAAGGTTATTACTACCAACCTCACCTACCAGCGTCCGGATCTCTTTGACAGACCTTGGTATGAATCAGCCGACATGAGCAAGTACATTGCAATCCTCATCGATCACCTTAACCACAATGCATCGATCAGTTCTTTGCTTGACCAGTCAGAGCGTATCCAGGCACGTATTCAGGAATACAAAAAAACAGGCACTATCACACCAAACTACAAAGCACCTGACCTGAATTAGCTAAACTCCGGTTTATCGGGGTAAGGGTCGATTACAGAGCATGGTATGTATGAGGCAGGCTATAAGCAAAGGTACACGCATAGCACGTTCGCACTCTTTGAAACATGTAGGAGTACTAAGCTCATAAATTGTATTTCTTCTAATGCAAACCAATTCTAAAATATAATGCAAACCAATTCTAAAATAAGAATAAGGATATGCCTTTTGCATAAATGCAAGGATATCCTTATTCTTATTTTTTCTTGCTTTGCAAGAAGAATAAGCATTTATTCGCTAAATGCTCACATGTTTCAAACGGCTATGCTTAGCACCTTGCTTATAGCCTGCCTCGCACATACCGCTCTATAATCGACACGCTTCGCGTGATGATATAATCTTATATTCTTCCTATTTCTTGTGATTTTAAACATATGGCTATAAATTGGGGCATTTTCTTGTATTCTGTTAGCCATAATCTGCTTTTCCACAATAAAAGGAGCTTAGAAATATTCTAAACTCCAAATTGACCATATATCTTCCGCTCTCATACTTTACTTGACAAAACCAAATAAACTAAATATCTAACATTTGTTACTTTTCGGCTCCACACTCGGAACAATAAGTATATTCTATTTTTTCTACAACTGTTTCATCATAAGCAGCCTGATCAACAACTGTAGTTGTATGAGGAACCTGAGTTTCAACAACTTCATCCCAACCAGCTGTTGTATCACTTACAAAGCCACTATCATGTTCAGAAGATTCCCAATGTGCCATTGCTGCAGCATGATCAGTAAACTGCGCTCCACAATCACAGCATGTTTCACAATCTTGACCAGGATGATGAATAGTCTGAGTCTCAGTAGTATAAGTGGTTTCAGTATGAGTAACCGCATCATGGTGAACTAATTTTTC
>CADCDW010000066.1 GCA_902800325.1 uncultured Lachnospiraceae bacterium | reverse complement strand
AAAAGTTTATAAATCCCGGAACTCTTAAAACGTTGGTCTTAATTTGTTCCTGTCTTTACTGTTTTGTGTTTCTGTTCTGAAACTTAATAAAGGATTTTTTAAAATCCTCCGAAAAAATCTCGTTCAAAAAATCCGTCTTGCAAACGCTTCGCGTTTACAAGCACTTGACGCTCGCGTCAAGTATCTCTTTTAAAAGAAACCTTTTCGAGCAAGCTCGAAAGTTTTCTTTTCAAAGAGCTGTTTTTCTTTGAACTTTGTCAAGAAATTTTCGGGGTTAACATGTTATTAATTTTTCAAAGGTTCGTTGCTGTCCAAGCTAACTGCCTATCTAAAGGATTAGTTTAAACGGAGAAGGAGGGATTTGAACCCTCGCGCCGCTATTAACGACCTACTCCCTTTCCAGGGGAGCCCCTTCAGCCGCTTGGGTACTTCTCCAAACAGTGCTGAACAACATATACATCTTTTACGATGTAAGCGGAGAGAGAGGGATTCGAACCCTCGCGCCCTTGCGGACAAACGGTTTTCAAGACCGCCTCGTTATGACCACTTCGATATCTCTCCATAACATTTTTCGTTATATGATTTTTGCAATTAAAAGTCGCTGTTTCTTTCAGCGACTTGATTATATTATCAAAATTACATTGCGTTGTCAACTGATTTTTTCATTTTTTTTAAGAAAATTTTCAACAAATATTTTTGCCGTTTTAATGTCATCCGGAGTTGTAATCTTTATATTCTCATATGCACCGTATATAATCTTTGAACGAACACCATTATATTGTTCTACCAGCATTGTATCATCGGTTATATTGTGGTTGGTGCCTGTGGCTGTTTCTTTTTCCCATTCATCGAACATCTTATCATATGCTTTTTTTATGAGATTTAAATCAAATCCCTGAGGAGTCTGTATCTGCCACAGTGTTTTCCTGTCAGGGGTTTCGATACCGAATCCATTTTCATCCACAACCTTTATCGTATCCTTAACCGGCATACCGACGGTACAGGCACCACACTCTTTTACGGTTGCTATCACCGCTTCTATCATCTCGTCTGTCACAAATGGTCTGGCACCATCATGGATTAAAACAATCTCATCACAGTTTGAATCATTTTTACCATATAGTAAATCAGCATCTGTATCTTTATCACCGCTACATTTATTATATTCAGCAAGCTTCACAATGCCATTATAAACTGAATTATATCTTTCCCTGCCACCGGCTATAACATCCGACACCTTGTCAAAACCATATTTTGCAACGATTTCATTTTTACAAAATTCTATGTCCGTTTCTCTGGTAACAAGAATAATCCTGCTTATATTTTCATTTTTCTGAAATGTATATAATGAATAATATAATACTTCCCTGTCATTTAATTTTATATACTGCTTGGCTACATCAGAATTCATTCTGCTTCCGCTGCCACCTGCAAGCACAATCGCAACAGCCATTTTGGTACTCCTTAAATCGAAATTTCATCTACATACCTTATATCGTCTTCATTGGCAGATTCGGCTCAGCATTTAAATCCCAGCCATGTCTGGTTCCTGCCATATACTCATGATATCCGGCAACTCCTATCATCGCTGCGTTATCTGTACAAAATATCGGTGACGGTTTATAAAATGCCATTCCATTTTTTTCACATGCTGCTTTCATTGCATCTCTTAAAGAGGAATTCGATGCTACACCGCCTGCCAAAGCTACACTATTACAGCCATGTGCTTTTGCCGCATTGATTGAATTATCGACCAGCACATCTATAACTGCCTTTTGAAATGATGCCGCTATATCTGCATTATTTACTTCTATCCCTTTCATCTGACATCCGTTAAGGTAATTTAATACAGCCGACTTAAGTCCGCTAAATGAAAAGTCATACGAGTCTTCCATATGTGCTCTCGGAAATTCTACCGCATGTGGATTTCCTTCTTTAGCAAGTTTGTCTATCTTAGGTCCTCCCGGATATCCCAGACCGATTGCACGCGCAACTTTATCAAACGCTTCACCCGCCGCATCATCTCTGGTTCTTCCGACTATCTCATATTTGTTGTAATCAAGAACGTGTACCAGATGTGAATGTCCACCTGATGCAACCATGCACATATACGGTGGTTTAAGCTCCGGATTTTCTATATAGTTTGCAGCTATGTGTCCTTCGATATGATGTACTCCCACAAGAGGTTTTTTCTTAGCATATGCTATAGCCTTGGCTGCACTTACACCAACTAAAAGTGCACCCACAAGTCCGGGGCCATAGGTTACTGCTACTGCATCTATATCGTCCCAGCTTACTTTTGCCTCATCTATAGCTGCACGTATAACCTGATTAATTTTTTCTACATGTTTTCTGGAAGCTATCTCAGGCACAACGCCTCCGTATAATTTGTGGAGTTCTATCTGTGAATATATTATATTTGATTTTACATTTCTCCCATCCTCTACCACTGCTGCCGCAGTTTCATCACAAGAGGATTCTATAGCAAGTATATTTACGCTCATTTTCTATGCCTTTCAAATTTTTCATAAAGTTACTCAGTCATTTTAATATATAACCTACTGCTCAGTACCACTCATATCCGGTGCACCCCAGGCATATATCTTCCACTTATCATTTTCCTTAATCAGTACATAAACTACATACATATATGACTTTGACTCAGACGTATCAAGTGTAAGTGTAATCTCGAGTGCCGCCATCTCTCTGCCTTCTCGCTTATAATATTTTACCTGACTTGCCTCAGGTAACTCGTAAACCTTATAGTTATATCCTTCATCTTTCATTTTCTGAATATTTTTCTTCAGGTTTACAAGATTATCATTTTCTGTGTTAAATGCAAGTATTTCCTGTGAATATAGATTTCTGACCTGCTGATTCAGGATAACCAAATCATCATCTGATACACCTTCTCCATATAAAAGCTTGAAAAATCTGCAATGCATTTTTACCACATCGCGAGGCGTTTTAGGATAATTACTTATAAAGTCAAAAGTTTCAAGTTCTTCCATTTCACTCTTAGTCGCAGCTTCTTTTCTTTTTGAAGACCTGTTACCCAGATGATTAAAATATATCAAAACTATAGCAACCAGAAATATTGCAACAAGTACAAATTTCACTGTTTCAAGAGAACCTTTTTTCTTTTTCATACAAAGCCTCCTTTTCCATCAGCAAATGCAAATCCTTAATCCATATACTGAAATTTTTACACAAATCGCTTAAGCCTCCGCTTTATTATTAAATGTTTTTAATCCTCAAACTTAAGCTCTTTTTCCATCCTGTCCTTTCCCATAACTGCTCTTGGAAAAATACTCTTTACCATATCCTCAAATTCTGCAGGTCTGTTGGTAGCAGGACTGTAATGTGTGAGCCACATTTCCTTTACGTCTGCCTTCAGTGCCAGATTGGCAGCCTCCCGCATAGTCATATGCTTATGCTCTTTGGCATTGGCAAGTTTATCATCTTCACCATACATACCCTCACATATAAATAAATCAGCGTCTTTAGCATGTTCAGCAATTGACGGTATAGGTCTTGTATCTGTACAATATGTGCACTTAAGCCCTTTCCTTGCTTCACCCATAACCATATCACTTGTATATTCTTTTCCTTCATAAGTCACGTTTTCACCCTTTTGAAGTATGTTCCAATAATTAACCGGAAGTCCTAAGGCTTTTGCTTTTTCCACGTCAAACTTACCTGCCCTATCCAGCATTATGCTATAACCATAGCAGGTAACCCTATGATTTACCTTAAACGCTTCTATCCTAAGTCCACACATCTCTATGATTTCATTTTCATTTTCAAGTTCGATAAATTTAATTTCAAACGGAAGCTCCGGAGCTATTATTCTTAGTGAATTAACAACCTTTTCAAGCCCCTTTGGACCTATCATGGTAAGCGGGCTTGTTCTTTCGGCATTGCCCATAGTTAAAAGCAATCCCGGCAATCCGCTTATATGATCAGCATGAAAATGTGTTATACATATAACATCTATCGGTTTAAAACTTAAACCTTTTATCCTTATTGAATTTTGCGTTCCCTCGCCACAGTCTATAAGTATGCTGCTTCCATTATATCTTACCATAAGTGATGTAAGATATCTATAAGGAAGCGGCATCATACCGCCTGTTCCAAGCAAGCATATATCAAGCATGTCCCACCTCTAAAACTTTCATTTTTCTTTTTAAACTATCTTTTGTTCCAATTATTTATTTTGACTATGATTATGTCATATATGTCAAGAGTAGTTTTTGACATCATATGACATACGGATTGCTACATTGCCAAAGCAATTCTCGCAACCCTATAATCATTCGGAAACCGCTAATTTACACTCGTATATAATCGCATCTTCTACCGGTGCATTATAATACTCTTTTCTTATCGATATATTGGTATATCCAAGCACCTCATAAAGTCTTCGTGCCTTTATATTGCTCTGCCTTACCTCCAGTATACTTCTAACGCAGTTTGGACGTATATACTCGAAATATTCTTCCATAAGTGCCCTTCCGATTCCTTTACGCTGCATTTCGGAAGAAACAGCTATTCTGAGCAGCTCCGATTCATCTATTATAACATTGGCCATAAGATATCCGGCAAATATATAATCCTCCTCATCGACATAGTTTTCTCTGTCGATAGCTATATGCGTATCATTGACCTTATCATAATCCGGGCCGCCCACAACAGTCTTTATGCGGATATCACCATCAAGCCAAAATGCCACCAACAAAACAATATAATCCTGTTCTATAGAATCGGTTATACTTTCTACTGACCATGCATCTGAAAACGTTCTGCTTTCTATATCAGCAATATTTTCAATTAAACTATCTACGTCCATCTTTCTCCTCTCGCTCACGTTCCGCTTGAGACTTTCTAAGATAAACCGGTTTTACATCATCGGCACTTTCCGCCTTTCCTTCTTTCATATAAATAAGGCCAAGTGCTGCAACACTTCCCGCTCTCTGCCGGTTCAAATGTGCAGGAGCAAATGATACATTTTTAATAACATTTTCTTTTATCCGCTCTTTAAATACAGGTATGCCGTCACCTACAAATATAACATCTCTTTCCATAGTATTAATGATGTCTGTCAAATCACCTATATCCATGGCTTCCTGTTCTTTAAGCGTAATCATTTCTCCATTTTCAAACTCATAAAGAGCTGTATATACCTGACTTCTCCTTGCATCGAGTATCGGACATATAAGTTTGTCGCTACCCCACAAATTAAATGCAAGTGCGTGACATGTCGGAACTGCAATCACAGGTTTATCAAGCGCAAGCCCCAAACCTTTAACCGTTGACATACCGATTCTTAACCCTGTAAACGAACCGGGACCGGCAGCTACCGCTATCGCATCAATACTCTCCGGATCAAGTTCTGTCATCCTGACTACTTCATCAAACATAGGAAGTAAAGTCTGCGAATGCGTCTTTTTATAATTTACCGAATACTCGGCAACAAGTATATCATCCTCGACGATAGCCACACTTGCCACCATACCTGAACTGTCAAAACCTAAAATCTTCATTTTACATATACCTCAATCATGTGTAAATAAAAAATTCCACAAATGCACATTATATCTCTTCTATAATTATTTTTCTGTAATCAAAACCTTTTTCAACATCTTTTGTTATAGATACTTTTTTATAATGTGACGGAAGTATATCTTCGATGATTTCCGCCCACTCGATAAGGCAGACTCCGTCACCATCTATCTTATCATAATAACCTATCTCGTCCATCTCATCAGAATCGCTTATCCTGTAAACATCAAAATGATAAAAAGGCAATCGTCCCTCATGATACTCTTTTAGTATGGTAAATGTCGGACTGCTTATGGGTTCTTTTATCCCAAGCCCACATCCAAAGCCTTGCGAAAGTACGGTCTTACCTGTACCCAAATCTCCGTACAGACAATATACATCCCCCGGCTTGGAAGCCTCCGCCAGTTTAACACCTATGTCATATGTATCTTCTCTTTTAAAGCTCTCCATTTTTTTATCCAATCTTATATTATTTTTATACAGTTTCTCGCTGACTCATTTTATGATACACGCAAATCTCGCTATTGCTCACGATTTACTTAGTATCATAAAATATGTCAGTGTGAAACTAAATGTATATTTTATATACCCTTTCCGGTTTGATATATTTTCAAGTTACTGCTTAAGCGCGGTCTGTACTCTGCCGTAAACTGAACAGCCGTAGAAAGTATTCTTCCCTTGTCTTTTCCAAGTTCAGAGGTTGGTATTACAAATGCCGACATAGGTCCCGTATATATCGCAATCATATTTTTGGTAAGCATTATTCTTGTGACATCGCTCCATTTTACGTCCTGACTAAGCTCACCCTGACTTATAGTTATTCCTTCACTGCCAAAGGTATAATCAAGTGGCATCTTATATGACGGACTAGTTTTTAATTGATTTTTTGTTTTTATTGCAAGTGACAGTGGATTTAATACAGTAAAAGCAAGAGCAACAATAATAAATATCACTTTATTGATTATAGAGAGCTTTCCCCATCCAAGAACAAGCATAACGATAGAGCCAAGGCTTAAAAGCAGTCCTAAGATACCCATAATGTTTCTATAATTTGTATTTATTACGTAACTGTATAATGCTTTAAATGTCATCTTAACCGACTTGGTTTTCGTATCTGTCATAACTTTCCTCTTACAACTCAAGTTCCATTTTTTTATGCTTATTTACATAAGCTCTATATGAAACATCTGCCATATCAAACATCTTCTTTGCAGCTATTGTACTGTCAGTATCCTGATATTTATCAGAAAGATATATGACTTCTTTTATACCCGACTGAATAATCGCCTTGGCACATTCATTGCATGGAAAGAGTGTGGTATAGCATCTTGCACCTTTAAGATTTCCAAAACCGCGATAATTGAGTATGGCATTGAGCTCCGCATGGCATACATATATATATTTGCTTTCAAGCGCTGCCCCTTCTCTGTTCCAGGGCATATCGTCATCATCACATCCTGCCGGCATGCCATTATATCCCATAGAAAGTATTCTGTTATCGCTTCCGACTATGCAGGCACCCACCTGAGTACCCGGATCCTTACTTCTTTCTGCAGACATTATGGCAATTCCCATAAAATACTGGTCCCATGTAATGTAATCATCTCTTTTCATACTGACACCTTTCCTCATATTATAATATGCAAATACAGTTGTACACCCCGCACAACTGTATTCACATAAATATCTTTTTGGTTAATTCAATTCTAATTATCTCCAAGATTGAACTTCTCATGGATAGCGTTCATAGCTCTTTCAAGATTCTTTTCGTTGATAAGAACTGTAACTCTTATCTCAGAAGTAGAAATCATTCTGATGTTGATATTCTCATCATAAAGTGCTTCAAACATCTTAGCCGCAACTCCTGCATTGGTCTGCATACCTGCACCAACGATGGAAACCTTGGCAACCTCTTTATTTACATCGAGGCTTTCATACTCACTGAAGTTCTCACTTATAATCTTGGCTGCCTCATCCGCAGCATCTTCATTGGTTGTAAAGCTTATATCCTTTGTACCATGTCTTCCTACAGACTGAAGTATCATATCTACATTTATATTGTGCTTAGCAAGGCTGTTAAATAACTTAAATGCAACACCCGGCTCATCCTTTAATCCTATAATAGCAATTCTCGCTGTATCAGAATCTCCTGCAACTCCACTAACAAGCATCTTTTCCATCTTTGAACCCTCCTTAACGACTGTTCCCTCTGAAGTATTTAAACTTGAACGTACTACAAGCTGTACGCCGAATTTCTTTGCCAATTCTACTGAACGATTATGAAGTACACCTGCACCAAGTGTTGCAAGTTCAAGCATCTCATCATAGGTTACAACATCCAGCTTTCTGGCTGTTGGCACCTTACGCGGATCTGCAGTATATACTCCGTCCACATCGGTATATATCTCACATGCATCTGCATTAAGCGCTGCCGCAAGTGCAACTGCAGTAGTATCTGAACCGCCTCTTCCAAGTGTAGTATAATCATCATATTTATTTACTCCCTGGAAACCTGTTACTATAACTATTTTTCTGTGCTCTAACTCATGCCTGATTCTTTCACTGTCTATCCTCTTTATTCTTGCATTGCCATAGACTGAAGTTGTATGCATTGCAACCTGAAAGGCGTTTAACGAAATTGCAGGTACGCCAAGCTTATTCATAGCCATGGCCATAAGCGCAACCGACATCTGCTCGCCTATGGTAAAGAGCATATCCATCTCCCTCTTAGGCGGAATCTCATTGATATCCTTTGCCATGGTAATGAGTTCATCAGTGTATTTGCCCATTGCAGACAGAACAACTACTACATCGTTACCTTTCTGGTAATCCTCTATACACCTTCTTGCAACATTAAAAATTCTCTCTTTGTCAGCGACTGAAGTACCGCCGAACTTTTTAACTATCAGCATATCGTCCTCCTACTTAGCCAATTATTATAATGTTGTTCTAATTCTTTGGATAAGGTCGAATGAACGAATCTTCTTATCGAAATCGCCCTGTTTCATGGAGGAAGTCAAAAATGCAACCTCTCCAAAAACCTTATCACTATTAATATATGTTACTTCTCCAAAAACATCTTCTATATGTGTTTTTGAATTTGTATCCTTTACCCTTACAAAAAATCTGCACTCAAAATCCTTGATATCACCCAGGGTAATCTTGTCCTTTTCCCAGATAGTCATTATATTGGTTCCCTGATGCTTAACTGCATCAACAACATCTGCAACTACAGCACTTGCGGTAGGAAGCTTACCTGCTCCGCGTCCGTAAAACATAGTGTCTCCAAGTACATTTCCATGTCTAAATATACCATTAAATACTCCGTTTACGTTCATAAGAGGATGCTCTTTGTCAAGCATAAACGGTGCAACCATAGAATATATCACATCATCCTTAACCTTGGTCATACCAAGAAGCTTTATAACGGTACCGGTTACTTTTGAATATTCTATATCAGCATTGGTTATCTTACTTATACCCTCTGTATAGATATCCTCATAATCAACCTGTCTTCCATACGCAAGAGAAGTAAGTATAGCAATCTTTCTGCAGGCATCATGTCCTTCTACGTCAGCTTCGGGATTTCTTTCGGCGTATCCCTTTTGCTGAGCCTGTCTCAACACTGTATCAAAATCCTCTCCCTCATCTGTCATTTTAGAAAGAATGTAATTGGTAGTACCATTTAATATACCTATTATCTCTGTTATCCTGTCAGCTGTGAGTGACTGATTTATAGGTCTTATAATAGGAATTCCTCCACCGACACTTGCCTCAAATAAAAAGTTTGTATTATGCTCTTTAGCTATTTCAAGAAGCTCTGCGCCATGCTTTGCAACAAGTTCTTTATTGGAGGTACATACACTTTTTCCGGCAAGAAGTGCATCTTTCGTAAACTGATAAGCCGGATTAATTCCACCCATTACCTCTACAACAATCTTAACCTCAGGGTCATTTAAGATAACATTATAATCATGAACCAGTATCTTTTCAACAGGATCTCCCGGAAAATCCCTCAAATCCAAAACATATTTTATATTTATCTCCTGACCTGCTCTTACATTAATACTGTCACTGTTTTTTTCAATAACCTCAACTACACCTGAACCTACTGTTCCGTATCCAAGTACCGCTATATTGATCATCGCATATTCTCCTTGTAAAATAATTAATTATTTTTCATGCCTGTTATAATATACTTTTATATTTCCTCTATATCTCCGGTTTCGCCTCCCGGATTTTCCTCAAGCAACTCTGCAAGCTCTTCAAAAACTTCATCATCTATAAGCTTATCTACGGATATACAAAGAATGATGTCTGCCTTCGCATCCCCCGGAAGACCGACTCTTATAACACTGTCAAGATAACCGGTATTGTCATTTTTAACAACTCCGGGAACCTTCTTTATGTCTTCAGGTTCAACAGGCACTATACCAAGTACGTCATCAACCTCAAGCCCAAGCTTTATCCCATGAGTTTCACATATCAAAAGCTGAACATTTTTTCCTTTTTCCGATTCATCAAGCTCAAATCTTTCTTTAAGATTAAAAATCGGTACAATCTCATTTCTAAGATGAATTATTCCTTTTATAAACTCTGCACTTGTAGGAATCCCAACCACGCTGTAGTCACTTTCAATGCCGTTTATCTTTGATAAATTAACACTATACCTCTTGTTGTTCAGCAAAAAAATTATATACTTTTCTTCCATCCCAATTATTCCTCCTTAGCCTTCTTTATCCATTTTAAATAAGCATTTATAAATGAATTAATATCACCATTTAAAACCGCATCTGCATTGGCAGTTTCGCAGTTGGTTCTATGATCCTTAACAAGCTTATAAGGTTGTAGAAAATAAGTTCTTATCTGGCTGCCCCATCCATTTTCGGTAACCTCGCCACGTATATCGGAAATCTTATCAAGATTTTCCTGTTTTTTAATCATATAGAGCTTTGCCTTAAGCATCTTCATGGCCTTATCTTTGTTGCTGTGCTGCGATCGTTCATTTTGACACTGCACAACAACTCCTGTAGGAATATGTGTAATCCTAACGGCAGATGACGTTTTATTGATATGCTGACCACCGGCTCCACTTGCACGATATGTGTCAATCTTTAAGTCGTCATCATTTATTTCAACTACTATCTCATCATTTATCTCCGGCATTACATCCACGGCAGCAAAAGTTGTCTGCCTTTTTCCTGCTGCATTAAACGGTGACATCCTGATCAATCTGTGAACACCTTTTTCGGATTTGGCATATCCATATGCGTCATATCCGTTTATCTGAAATGTAACAGATTTATATCCGACTTCATCACCATCCAGGTAGTCCAATACTTCTATTTCAAAGCCCATCTTTTCCGCCCATCTGGTATACATTCTGTAAAGCATAGACACCCAGTCACAGCTTTCTGTACCGCCGGCTCCGGCATTGATATTTATCACTGCATTGTTTTCATCAAATTCATCTGATAAAAGGGTTGCTATCCGAAGCGTCTCAAAGTCTGCCGCAAATTCCTCAAAAGTGTCCGTTATCTCTTCTACAAGACTTTCGTCATTTTCTTCCTCTGCCATCTCGATAAGTGTTTCCATATCATCAAACTGACCCTTTATCGATGCAAATTCTTCAAGAGATTTTTTTAATCCCTTAAGTTCCTTCATGACATTCTGGCTTTCATCATTATCATTCCAAAAGTCCGGACTCTCCATCCTTGCCTCTAGCTCTTTTATTCTGATTTCTTTATGTGCGATGTCAAAGTGAATCCCTCAATTCTTCCAGTGGATCCTTATATTCTTTTAATTTAAGTCTCAGATTATCAAGCTCAACCACTTTATCACCACCTTAATTAATATATATTACATCTACAAATCTGTTCAGATGTTCCTAAAAAAACAGGGACTATCATACATCTGCTTTATTATGCATTTCTTCCGCAACACATCTTATATTTCTTACCACTTCCGCATGGACACGGATCATTTCTTCCTATCTTTGCGGTCGCTCTCCTTACAGGTCCCTTCTTAGCAGAATCATCTCTGTTTGTTCCTGTAACCTTGGCTACCTCTTCACGTTCAACCTTTTGCTCAATCTTTACATGCATAAGCATCTTAACTGTATCTTCCTGAATGGAAGCAGTCATTTCATTGAACATATCATAGCCGGCAAATTTATACTCAACCAACGGATCCCGACTACCATAAGACTGAAGGGAAATACCCTGTCTTAACTGGGTCATATCGTCGATATGCGACATCCATTTCTTATCAATAACCTTAAGAAGTATAACTCTCTCTATCTCCCTTATATGTTCAGGCTCCGGGAATTCAGCCTCTTTTGCTTCATATATCCTGACAGCCTCTTCCTTAAGTCTTTGCTTAAGCTTTTTAACATCACCCGATTTTTTCTCTTCGTCTGTAAGTTCTATCTTCTCATATGGAACTATAGGTATAAGAAGTCTGTTTAGCTCCTCAATCTCCCATGCATCCGGAGAAAGATCAGAAGAACATGTTGTATCTATATATTTCTCAACCGTATCCTGTATAAACTTAAGAACCACATCACGCATGTTCTCGCCATCAAGAACTCTCCTTCTTTCAGCGTAGATAACTTCCCTTTGTTCGTTGTTTACCTGATCATACTCAAGAAGATTTTTTCTTATGGCAAAGTTATTGGACTCAATCTTCTTTTGAGCCTTTTCAATAAAGTTTGTGATTGTCTTATGCTGTATCTCTTCACCTTCAGGTATCTTTAGCGCATCATATACAGCCTTAACCTTTTCGGAACCAAAGAGCCTCATAAGATCATCATCAAGTGAAAGATAAAACTTGGATTCACCGGGATCTCCCTGACGTCCGGAACGGCCTCTCAACTGATTATCTATACGTCTTGACTCATGTCTTTCAGTACCTATAATTTTTAGACCGCCGAGTTCAGCGACGCCTTCGCCCAGCTTGATATCAGTACCACGACCTGCCATGTTGGTAGCTATAGTAACGGCACCGCGTTGACCTGCATCCGCTACGATTTCCGCTTCAAGCTCATGGAACTTAGCATTTAAGACTTTATGCTGTATACCTCTTTTTGATAACATCTTAGAAAGTTCCTCCGATGCTTCTATGGTGATGGTACCAACCAAAACAGGCTGTCCCTTCTCATGAGACTCAGCAACAGCATCAACTATGGCATTTAACTTTTCCTTCTTTGTTTTAAATACAGAATCCTGATGATCTATTCTCTTTATAGGAAGATTGGTAGGAACCTCAACAACGTCCATACCATATATCTCTCTAAACTCATTTTCTTCTGTAAGAGCGGTACCTGTCATTCCGGCCTTCTTTTTATATTTATTGAAGAAGTTCTGGAATGTAATGGTTGCAAGAGTTCTTGTTTCTCTCTTTACCTTAACATTTTCTTTCGCTTCTATCGCCTGATGTAGTCCGTCAGAAAAACGTCTTCCCGGCATTATACGTCCGGTAAACTCATCAACTATAAGTACCTCGTCATCCTTAACAACATAATCCTTATCTTTGAACATAAGAGCATGTGCACGAAGTGCCATAATCATGTTATGCTGTATATCTATATTTTCTGCATCTGAATAATTCTCTATATGGAAGAACTGCTCTACCTCTTTTACACCCTGTGCAGTAAGAACAACCTGCTTGTCCTTTTCATCTACAAGGTAATCACCGTCTTCTTCTATTTCATTGCCCATAATGGCGTCCATCTTGCTTATCTCCATAGATGCTGTGCCTCTTTTAAGTCTTCTTGCAAGATAATCGCACATCTTGTATAAATCGGTAGACTTACCGCTTTGACCGGATATGATAAGAGGAGTTCTTGCCTCATCTATAAGTACGGAGTCAACCTCATCCACGATTGCATAGTGCAAATCTCTTTGAACAAGTTGTTCCTTATATATAACCATATTGTCTCTTAAGTAATCGAATCCAAGTTCGTTGTTGGTAACATAGGTTATGTCACAATTATATGCATCGCGTCTTGCATCATTTTTGTCTCCATTTAAGATAACTCCGACCTTAAGGCCTAAAAATTCATGCACCTGTCCCATCCACTCAGCATCACGCTTTGCCAGGTAATCATTGACCGTAACTATATGTACACCTTTACCCTCAAGCGCATTTAAATATGCCGGTAAAGTAGATACAAGTGTTTTACCTTCACCTGTTCTCATCTCGGGTATACGTCCCTGATGAAGAAGTATACCACCGATAAGCTGTACTCTGTAATGCTTCATACCGAGTACTCTGGATGCAGCCTCTCTTACAACCGCAAAAGCTTCAACAAGTAAATCATCCAGTGTTTCACCTTTCTCAAGACGGTCTTTAAATTCAACTGTCTTTGCCTTAAGTTCATCATCACTTAAGCCTTGCATAGTTTCGTCCAAAGCTTCTATCTTATCAACTATAGGATATATTTTTTTCAATTCCTTTTCACTATGAGTTCCAAATACCTTTTCTATAAGGTTCATTTCAATTACCTCCAAACTGGTACAACATAGTTATTGCACCGTAAACCTAAATATAACATTATTCAAGTATTAAGGCAAGTTTTTTTTGTAAATCCGGATATGAACGATACAATCGTTCTATCCGGCAGCGCGAGCCGACGGTCAGTTTTAGCCGACATATACATTTCGGCGGATTTTAGCATTGAAAAAAAGTGGTTACAGAAATCTGCAACCACTTTTTTATATTCTTTTATTTAGAATTCCGGCTCAATAAGTCCGTATGTATTACCCTTTCTCTTGTAAACTACATTAACTTCCTCAGTTTCAGCATTTCTGAAAACAAAGAAATT